>NZ_MKSS01000182.1:0-12743 GCF_001897365.1 Hydrogenophaga sp. 70-12 | reverse complement strand
GCCGGCACGAACTGAGCCCGGAGGACAAACCGTGAACGCCGCACGGCCGCCCGAAGGCGTTCGCACCGCAGCGCAAAGCGCGGAGGCGTGCCGATGAACGCCGGGGCGCGCCGCCTGCGGGTGCTGCACGTGGTCTACCGATTCGACATCGGCGGGCTGGAAAACGTCATCGTGCAGCTCATCAACCGCCTGCCGGCCGAGCGCTTCGAGCACGTGGTGCTCTCGCTCACCACGGTGAGCGACTTCCGCCAGCGCGTGGAGCGCGAGGGCGTGCGCTTCATCGCGCTCGACAAGCCGCCCGGCCACGCGCTCAAGCAGTACCCCGCCATCTGGCGGCTGCTGCGCGAGATCCGCCCGGACGTGCTGCACAGCTGCAACCTCGCCCCGCTCGAGGTGGTGCCCGTGGCCTGGGCCGCGGGTGTGCCCTGGCGCGTGCACGTCGAGCACGGCTGGGACGCGCACGACCCCCAGGGCCAGAGCGCCAAGTACCGCTGGCTGCGCCGCGCCTACGCCCCTTTCGTGAGCCGCTTCGTGTCCGTCTCGGCCGACCTGGACCGCTACCTCGGCGAAGCCGTGGGCGTGCCGGAGACCAAGCGCCACCTGATCGGCAACGGGGTGGACACGCGCCGCTTCTCGCCCGGCCCCGCGCCGGCCATCGAGGGCTGCCCCTTCGAGCCCGGCCGCCATTGGCTGGTGGGCACCGTGGGCCGGCTCATGACGGTGAAGAACCAGCCGCTGCTGGCGCGCGCCTTCGTGCGCTGGCTGCGCGAGCGGCCCGAACTGGCCGCGCGCGCGCGGCTGGTCATCGTGGGGGAGGGCGGCCTGCGCGCCGAGGTCGAGCGCGTGCTCGACGAGGCCGGCCTGCGCGCCCTGGCCTGGCTGCCGGGTGCGCGCAGCGACGTGGCCGCCATCCTGCGCGCGCTCGACGTGTTCGTGCTGCCTTCGCAGGCCGAGGGCACCTCGTGCACGCTGCAGGAGGCCATGGCCAGCGCCCGCCCCGTGCTCGCCACGGCCGTGGGCGGCACGCCCGACGTGTTCGAGGACGGCGTCAGTGGCCTGCTGGTGCCCTCCGACGACGAAGCCGCCATGGCCCGCGCCCTGAACCGCCTGCACGACGACGCTCCCTTTGCCCAGGGCCTGGCCCGAGCCGCGCGCGAGCGCGCCGAGCAGCACTACTCCATCGACCGCATGGTCGACGCCTACGCCGCGCTGTTCGCGCGCGCCGCGGCGCCGCGCCTGCAGGTCGCCTGAACCCGCCATGCGCATCCTGTACCACCACCGCACCGCCAGCAAAGACGGCCAGGCCGTGCACATCGAAGAAATGATCGAGGCCCTGCGCGGCCTCGGCCACGAGGTGCGCATCGTCGCGCCCGCCAGCGGCGGCGACGAGGGCCGCATGGGCGGCGGCGTGGGCTGGGTGCACCGCCTGAAGGCCGTGCTGCCGCGCGCGCTCTATGAGTTGATGGAAATCAGCTACAGCGCCGTGGCCTACCGCAAACTGGTGGCCGCCGCGCGCGAGTTCCAGCCCGACGTGATCTACGAGCGCTACAACCTGTTCCTGCTGGCCGGTGTCATGGCCAAGCGCAAGCTCGGTCTCCCGCTGCTGCTGGAGGTGAATGCCCCGCTGGTGCACGAGCGCGAGCAGCACAGCGGCGGCCTGTCGCTGCAGCGCCTGGCGCGCTGGGCCGAAGGCACGGCCTGGCGCGGCGCCGACGCGGTGCTGCCAGTGACGGCCGTGCTGGCGGACCACGTGAAGGCCTACGGCGTGCCGGCCGAACGCATCCACGTGGTGCCCAATGGCATCAACCGCTCACACTTCGCGCAGGCGCCGGGCCGCGACGAGGCCAAACGCCAGCTCAAGCTGCAAGGCCGCCTGGTGCTGGGCTTCACCGGTTTCGTGCGCGAATGGCACGGCGTGGACCGCATCATCGACTGGATGGCCACGCCCGACGCGCCGCCCGAGGCCCACCTGCTGATGGTGGGCGATGGCCCGGTGCGCGGCGCGCTGGAGGCGCAGGCGGCGCGCCTGGGCCTGTCCGATCGGGTCACCTTCACCGGCGTGGTGCACCGCGACGCCGTGCCCGCGCACGTGGCGGCCTTCGACATCGCGCTGCAGCCGGCCGTCACGCCCTACGCCTCGCCGCTCAAGCTCATGGAGTACCTGGCGCTGGGCAAGGCGGTGGTCGCGCCCGCCACGCCCAACCTCATGGAGGTGCTCACGCACGGGCTCAACGCGCTGCTGTTCGAGGAACAGGGCCGCGGCGCGCTGGAAGCGGCACTCACCCGCGTGTGCCGCGACGCGGAGCTGCGCGAGCGCCTGGGCGAGGGCTCCGCGAACACCATCGACCGGCTGGAGCTCACCTGGACGGGCAACGCCCGCCGCGCGGTGGCGTTGGCCCAGGCGGCCCAGACGACACAACACCGCGGGGCGGCCGCATGACACCCATGAAGGTGCTGCTCTTCTCCTCTCTGTTCCCGAGCGGCGTGCGGCCCATCCACGGCATCTTCGTGGAGACGCGGCTGCGCGAGCTGGTGAAAAGCGGCGAGGTGCAGGCCAAGGTCGTGGCGCCGGTGCCCTGGTTCCCGTCCACCGCCAAGCGCTTCGGCGAATACGCCCAGTTCGCCGCCACCCCCCGGCGCGAGGAACGCAATGGCCTGGAGGTGTTTCACCCGCGTTACCTGCTGCTGCCCAAGGTGGGCATGAACCTCGCGCCCTGGGCCATGGCGCTGGCGGCGCTGCCGCTGCTCAGGCGCCTGCAGCGCGAGGGCTTCGATTTCGACCTCATCGACGCCCACTACTACTACCCCGACGGCGTGGCCGCCGGCCTGCTGGCGAAGTGGCTGGGCAAGCCCTTCGTGGTGACGGCGCGCGGCACCGACCTCAACCTCATCCCGCAGTACGCCTACCCGCGCCGCCTGATCCTGGACACGGCGGCGCGCGCCAGCGGCTCCATCGGCGTCTGCCAGGCGCTCATGGACACGCTGCGCGACCTGGGTGGCGAGCCGTCCAAGCTGCACACCCTGCGCAACGGCGTGGACCTGGAGCGCTTCGTGCCCGAGCCGCGCGCGGCGGCGCGCGAGCGCCTGGGCCTGCCGGTGGACGGGCGCTACCTGCTCTCCGTCGGCCTGCTGATCGAGCGCAAGGGCCACCACATCGCCATCGAGGCGCTCACGCAGCTGCCGCAGGTCACCCTGCTGATCGCCGGCTCCGGTCCGGACAGGGCGAAGCTGGAGGCCCTGGCCGCGCGCCTGGGCGTGGCCGATCGCGTGCGCTTCGCGGGCGTGGTGCCGCAGGCCGAGCTGAAGTGGTGGTACGCCGCGGCCGACGTGCTCACGCTGTGCAGCAGCCGAGAAGGCTGGGCCAACGTCTTGCTCGAAGCCATGGCCTGCGGTACGCCCGTGATCGCCACCAACATCTGGGGCACGCCCGAGGTGGTGAGCACGCCGGACGCCGGCCGGCTCATGCGCGAGCGCGACGCCGCCTCGCTGGCCGAGGCCTGGCGCGAACTCATGCTGACGCCGCCGGCGCGCGAGGCCGTGCGCCGGCACGCGGAGCGCTTCTCGTGGGACGACACCACCCGCGGACAGCTCGAGCTGTTCCGGTCGGTGATCGGGCGGCCCCCTCTCGCGGTGCGAGGTCAAGGGCATGAAACGGCGTAGTTCATGGTGGCTCGCCAGCGCCGTGCTGGTCGCGGTGCTGGCGCTGCTCTACTGGCAGTCGCCGCGCGGCGGTGCCTTCTGGTGGAGCGACGCGGCGCGCCACGCGCTCAACAGCGCCTTCGTGGCCGACCTGCTGCGCGACCGGCCCTGGCAAGACCCGGTGGGTTATGCCTACCACTACTACGCGCAGTACCCGGCGCTCACCATCCTCTTCTACCCGCCACTGCTCTATGCGCTGACCGCCCCGTTCTACCTGCTGTTCGGCGTGTCGCACGAGGTGGCGCTGCTGGTGGTCTTCCTGCATTACTTCGCCTTTGGCCTGGGCTGCTGGCGCCTGGCGCGCTGCTGGCTGGCGCCGCTGCCCGCGCTGGCCTTTGCGCTGCTCATGGTGCTGATGCCCGAGATCGCGCTGTGGGGCCGGCAGGTGATGACCGAGGTGCCTGCTTACGCCTTCCTGGTCTGGAGCCTGGTGGCTTTCGTGGAGCACCGGCGCAGCGGGCGCATCGGCTGGCTCTACCTGAGCGCGGCGCTGCTGGTGCTGGCCATGAACACCAAGCTCACCGTCGGCTTCGTGAGCCTGGTCTACCTGGCCGTGTTGGCGCGCGACCAGGGCCTGGGCCTGCTGAGGCGCGGGCACCACTGGGCGATCGCCGCGCTGACGCTGGCCGCCCTGGTGCCGGTGGTCCTGATGACCCTGAAATTCGGCCAGGCCAACCTGCAGTCCGTCGCTGGCGTGGCCGACGCCGTGGCCCCGCGCTGGAGCGTGCAGGGCTGGCTGTGGTACCTGCGGCAACTGCCTTCGCAGATGGGCTGGCCCCTGCTGGCCACGGCGCTGTGGGGCGTGTGGCGCGCCTGGCGCCAGCGTGCCGTGCTGCCCTGGTGGGGGCTGTGGCTGAGCTGGTTCGTGCTGGGCTACGTGTTCTTCTCGCTGATCGACCTCAAGGAAGCGCGCCACAGCGTGTTCCTGCTGCTGCCCCTGGCCTTCGTGGCGGTGTGGGCGGTTCAGGACGCCCTGCCGGCGCTCAGCGGCCAGGCGGCGCTGCTGGCCCTGGTGCTGTCCACCGGCGCCATCACCCTCTGGTGGCGGCCCGTGCCTTACGTGGATGGCTACGCGCGCGTGGTCGACCAGATCGCGCGCCTGGCGCCGCGCCACAGCGTGGTGCTGTTCTCGGGTTACCGCGACGGCTCCTTCATCTTCAACCTGCGCGCGCGCGAGGACCGGCGGGACCTGAGCGTGCTGCGCGCCGACAAAATCCTGCTGCGCCTGTCCGTGCGGCGCGAGCTCGGCGTCGAGGAAAAATCCCTGAGCGAAGCGGAACTCGGCCAGCTGCTCAACGATCAAGGCGTGCACTACGTGGTGATGCAACCGGGGTTCTGGACCGACCTGGAGGCCATGCGCCGCTTCGAGCACCTGATGGCCAGCCCCCAATTCGAGGAGGTCGCGCGCATCCCCACGCCCGCCAATCACCACGCGCACGAGACCGAGCTGGTGATCCTTCGCAACAAGGGGCCCGTCAATCCGACCCCGAAACCGCTGAACATCGAACTCAAGATGATTGGCCGGACGATCCCCGCGAACTGAAGCGAACCCTCATGGAAGCCCTCATCTTCATGTTCGACGTGGCCTGCATGACCTACGTCTGCTGGCGCATCTACAAGGCCGACCCGAAGCGGCCCACGCCCAACGACCTCGGCTACTTTCAGTACCGCGTGCACGAGCAGCATCCGCCGACCGATGCCGGCGATGGCAAGCGCAAGCGCAAGGGAGCGGCGAGCAGCCGGTCTGGGGAGCGTCGCGGTGCGTGACCTGCTCTTCGCCCTCGCCATGCTGGCCCTGATCCCGCTGGCCTTCGTGCGCCCGTTCAACGCCTACATGCTGTGGGGCTGGACGTCCGCGATGATTCCCACGGGCTTCCTGTTCGGCTTCATGGCCAGTGCGCGGGTGAACTTCATCTTCGCCGGCATCACCTTGCTGCTGGTGGTGCTGCGCCGCGTGGACTGGAGCCAGTACCGATTCAACTGGGCCGTGGTCCTGTACCTGGTGTTTCTGCTGCACGCCACGGTCTCCTGGCTCACGGGCTACGCCGGCAACGACAACAACTTCAAGTACTTCGACCTGCTGATGAAGGGCCTGGTCTTCAGCATGCTCATGCCGATGTTCGTGCAAACGCGCATGCACTTTCACGCCATCCTGTTGGTGGTGGTGTTCGGCCTGGGCCTGCACGGGGTGATCGAGGGCCTGAAGACCGTGGTCTCGGGCGGCTCGCACAACATGTTCGGTCCGGCCGGCAGCATGCTGTACGACCGCAACCACCTGTCGACCGCGCTGGCCATGGTGCTGCCCATCGCCTATTACCTTTACCTGCACTCGGTGCACCGCTTCGCGCGCTGGGGCTTTCTGAGCGTGTTCGTGCTCATTGTTCTGGCCATCATGGGCGGCGGCTCGCGCGGCGGTTTCGTGGCGCTGGCGGTGGTGGCCTTCTGGCTCATCCTCACCTCGCGCCACCGCTGGCGCACGCTGTTCATCGTGCTGGCCATGGGCCTGCTGCTGTCGCAGTTCGTACCCGACTCGGTGGTGGCCCGCCTGGAGACCATCGGCGAAGCCAAGGAAGACGACTCCTTCATGGGCCGCGTGCACGCGTGGAAGATCAGCTCGGCCCTGGCGCTGGAGCACCCCTTCTTCGGCGGTGGCTTCCATGCGGTGCAGGTGCAGTACGTGTGGGACCATTTCAAGACCGCGCCCAGCCTGCTTGACTTCCTCAACTTGCCCGAGCCCGAATTCGTGCGGGCCAAGGCCGCGCACAGCGTGTACTTCGAGGTCATGGGCGATCTGGGCTTCCTCGGGCTGTTCCTCTACCTCTTGATCTTCTCCCTGCCGCTGCTGAACCGCTTCTCCGTCAAGCGCATGGCCACGCGGCTGGGACCCGACTACGTGTGGGCGCGCGACCTGGGCGACATGCTGATGCTGGCCGTCATGGCGTATCTGGTGGGCGGCGCCAGCGTGAGCGTGGCCTATCTGGAAATGGCCTACTTCATGGTCATGCTGATGGCGGTGCTGCAGGTGCATTTGCGCCAGCGCCTGAACGAGCACGAGCGCGAACAGGCGCGCCTCGCGCGCGCGGCGCCGAACCGGGGCGTGGCGTGAGCCAGCCTGTGCAGCGCGACGCCGCGCCGATGGTCTCGGTGATCATGCCGGCGTGGAACGCCATGCGCTACATCCACGCCGCCATCGACAGCGTGCTCTCGCAGTCCTACCGCGACCTGGAGCTGATCGTCATCAACGACGGCTCCAGCGACGGCGACTACGCCGCGCTGGAGCGCATCGACCCCCGCGTGCGCGTGATCGATGGCCCGCGCGGCGGCGTCTCGCGCGCGCGCAACCTGGGCATGGAACAGGCGCGCGGGCGCTACCTCGCCTTCATCGACGCGGACGACCTCTGGGTGCCCGGCAAGCTGAAGGTGCAGGTGGACTACCTCGAAGCCCACCCCGAAGTCGGCATCGTGTTCGCCGAGATCCACCGCTGGCGGCCCGGGCCCGATGGCACCTGGCCCGACCCGTCCGAGCACTACCCCGACGAGCAGGCCCTGGCGCGCACCAACCCCGAGTGGAGCGGCTGGATGTACACGCGCATCCTGATGGGCTGCACCCTGGGCATGATCACGCCGCTCATGCGGCACGAGGTCTACCGCCAGGCCGGCGGTTTCGACGAGAGCATGGAGCGCGGCGAGGACTACGATTTCTGGCTGCGCTGCTCGCGCCATGCGCACATCCAGGGCTTCTCGTCGGTGATGGCGATCTACCGCATCCACCCGGCCAGCGCCATGCACCGGATGATCGAGCGCAACCACCTCGCGGAGCTGCTCGAGCGCGCCCGCGAGCGCTGGGGGCTGAGCGACCCCGACGGCCATCGGCTGCCTGCGCTGCACTACCGCTACCGCCTGGGCCGCGCGCATTTCGACCACGGCTACACCCACTACTGGTCGGGCGACCCGGCCGTGGCGGCGCGCGAGTTCGCGCAATCGCTGCGCCGGGGCTGCCTGGTGGGCCGCTCGGCCGCGTTCTGGGTGCTGAGCCAGGTCAAGCGCCTGCGAGGCTGACACCTCGCCCCGGCGCGAACCCGCGCCGCGCTCAGGCCCCGCGCTGGCGCCAGCGCACGAACAGCGTGCGCAGCTCCCCATACAAGGGCAGGCCGAACAGCCGCAGCAGCAAGGCCCAGCCGATGGCCGCCGGCAGGCCCAGCGCCAGCACGCTGGCCCAGGCGGGCAGGGGCGGCAAGGCCCACTTCAGCGCCAGCATGCAGCCCAGCAGCACCAGCGTGAGACCGACCACCCGCGAGGCCATGGCCAACCAGCGCCCGGGGGCGATGCCCAGGTAGCGGTACTGGATCCACAGACCCATGGGCACGGTCAGCACCTGCGCGACCACCATGGCCTCGGCGAAGCTCTGCAGCGAGCCATTGAACAGCAGCAGGATGAACACCGCCTTCAGGCACAGCAGCAGCACCATGGGCAGCCCCGCCACGTAGGGCTTGCCGATGCCCATGAGCGCCGCCGGCACGAAAGAGAACAGAACGCCCAGGCCCGCCGACACGCACAGCCAGGGCACGGCCACGGCGCTGGGCAGCCACTTGGCGCCGTAGAGCAGGAAGATCACCTCGTTGGCCAGCAGCGCCGTCATGGCCATGGCGGGCAGCAACAGCGTGGCCAGGTAGGAGGTGACGCGGCAGACCTCGGCCGCGATGTCGCCCTGGCCGTGGTGCAGGCGGGCCATGTAGGGCAGGGCGAAGTAGTTCACCGCCGGCATCACGCCGCTGCTGGCGATGTTGATGGTGGAGTTGGCCTTGCTGAAGAAGCCCACGTTGGTGGGCGTGCTGAGCCGGCCCAGGGCGATGTCGGGAATGGCGTTGTCGATCGCCGTCATGGCCGAGGTGATCATGGCGCCGACGCCGAAGTTGGCCACGCGGCCCCAGTGCTTGAGACCGGGAATCCAGGGGGTTTTCGTGGTGGACAGCAGCCGCACGGCCGTGACGTGGGTGGCGATGTTGATCAGGTTGGCCCAGGCCATGGTCATGTGGCCGAAGCCTTGCAACGCCAGCACCACGGACACCACGAAGTAGACGCCGAGCGCGATCAGCCCGGCCTTGGCGGTGCGCACGACCTCCATGTTGCGCACCAGGATGGCGCCGGGCAGGGCGCCGAAGGGGATGAGCACGAAGCCCATGGCCAGCACCTGCACCACGTGCTCCACCCGCGGTTCTTTGAAGAAGGCCGACCACAGCGGCGCGCTCAGGAACATGACCAGCGCCATCGTCCACGACGTGCACATCACCACGCCCAGGGCGGAGCGCAGGGTGTCTTCGCTCAGCTCCTTCTGCCGCTTGATGAAGGCGGTGACGCCGAAGTCGCGGAACAGGTGGGCCACGGCCACCAGCACGGCGCTCATGGAGTACACGCCGATGTCGTCCGGGTCGAGCAGGCGAGCCAGCACCATGCTCAGGATCAACTGCCCGGCGACTTCCGCATTGCTGAAGATCAGCTGGAAACCGAATTTCTTGCGGGTCGAGTTCAAGGGCGGCCTTGGATGTGTGCGAAATCCGGCATTCTGAAGGAAGCCGGACGGCTGCCCCTTGGCACGGTCCGGGCCGGCGAGCAGAATGCCGCACAAACACGCGCCGCCAGAGGCGCGGATGCGATGGGGGCATAGCTTGAACGGGAATGCGGCCGGTGCGCCGCAGGAGGATTCGGCATGCTGCGCTGCTTTGATGAGGGCGTCGACGCTTCTTTGCTCGACCGGGGTTCGTTTGTCTGCGGCCACCGGCTGATGGGGCATCCCGCCCTGTCCATGGAGAACCTGGCCAAGGTCATTCCGCGCTTGCCCCAGGGGCAGGTGATGTTCGCCACCCGGCGCCTGGACACCGGGGACAACTTCGAGAAGACCTTCCGCCAGAAGCCGCTGGACCGCTCGATCGAGGAAACCATCGAAACCATCCGCGAGTCCGACGCCTACATCATGGTGAACTCGCCGCAGGCGGACCCCAGCTTCGCCGAGCTCTACCAGGACCTGATCCACGACGTCGAGTCCCTCATGTGGGAACGCGGCGTGGGCGACAAGGCGATCTCGCCCAAGCTCTACCTGTTCATCGCCTCGCCCAACAGCGTGACCCCGTTCCACATCGACCGCTACTCCACCTTCCTGCTGCAGTTTCGCGGCAGCAAGTGGGTCACCGTGTCCGATCCCTGGGATGATCGCGTGGTGACCTCGCCCGACCGCGAAAACTACGTTTCCTACGTGAGCACCCAGCTGCCCTGGACACCCGAGAAGGACGGCATCAGCACACGCTACTGGTTCGAGCCCGGGCAGGCGCTGCACATCCCCTTCGTGGCCGGCCACCACGTGCACAACGGCGCCGACGATGTGTCCATCTCCATGTCCATCATCTTCAACACGCCGCAGACCACGGATTGGCGCGACGCGCTCAACTTCAACCAGCGCGCGCGCAAGGTGCTCAAGCGCGTCGGCCTGGGGCCGGGCCCGGTGGGCGTGAACCCCGGCCGCGACGCCATGAAGGCCAAGGCCTGGCGCACCTGGGCCGGTTGGCGCGGGTACTAGTTTTGGCCCACCCCCGCCGCGCTGCGCGCGACCCCCTCGAGGGGACGACACCGACGGCCCGGCAAAGCCGGTTCCGCGGTGTCTCTCGGCTCGACCGTTTCGGGCGTGGCGCGCCGTCTCTTGCCTTACACCCATGAAATGAGTCCTCTTTCTCCCTCGCTCTCCATCTGGCTCGATCTGTGCCGCGTCGTGGCCGCGCTGGCGGTCTATGTGGGCCATTCGGTGGTGCTGGAACTGGCGCCCGCGTCGCTCTCGCTCACCTGGCACCGTTCGGCCGACGACGCGGTGATCGCCTTCTTCGTCATCTCGGGCTTCGTCATCGCCCACAGCACGCTGTCCCGCCATGGCAGCGCCGGGCACTACGCGCTCGCGCGGATCTCGCGCATCTATTCGGTGGCCATTCCCGCCGTGCTGCTGGCGCTGCTGCTCGACCGCATCGGCCTGGGACTGAACCCCGACGCCTACGCCGGCTATGCCTGGCAGTACCCCAAGGCCGCGCTGGTGCCACCCTTCCACTGGCTGTTCCTGGGCGAGGGCTGGTTCGGCTCCTGGCAGCCCTTCAGCATGGAGCCGTATTGGTCGCTGGCCTATGAGGTCTGGTACTACGCGCTGTTCGGCGTGTTCGTTTACGCGCGCGGCTGGTGGCGCTGGCCCCTGCTGCTGCTGGTGCTGGGTTTCATGGGGCCGGCCATGCTGATGCTCTTGCCGGTGTGGTGCCTGGGCGTGTTCCTCTGCCGCCACCTGGGCGCCCTGCGCCTGGGGCCTTGGCCGGCGCGCGCCTTGATGCTGCTGTGCGCCCTGGCGTACGTGGCTTTCTTCCTGTCGGGTGCCCGGCAGGCCGCGGACGGGGCCTCGCGCGCCCTGTACGCCGCCATCGCGGCCTGGGCGCCGTTCCCGTTCGAGCCGGGCTCCACCGAGCACGTGTTGTCCGACTACGTGACGGGCCTGCTGTTCGCCGGCTTCGTGGTGGGCTGCGCGGGGGCCGGCTGGAACTTCCCCGCGCGCGCCGGCCGGCTGATCCGTTGGCTGGCCGACCGCACCTTCAGCTTCTACCTCATCCACTTCAGCCTGCTGGTGCTGGCGCGCGCGGCGGGTGTGTCGGCCTCGGGCTGGGCGGGCTACGCCGCTCTGCTGGCCGGCGTGCTGCTGGCGACCTGGGCGCTGGGGCAGATCGGTGAGCAGCGGCGCGAGGCCTACCGCGTGGTGTTCCGGCGCGTGGCCGACACGCTGCGGCGCGGCCTGGGTGCGCTGCTGCCGCGCCCGCGCCCCTGAGGCCCGGACGGGCACTGGCGGGGCGCGACAATACGCCCCATGTCCGAGGCGCATTCCGAACAACTGCTGGGTGAGGTCGCGGCGCTGCCCGCGCTGCCGGGGGTCTACCGCTACTTCGACGCCCAGGGCCAGCTGCTCTACGTGGGCAAGGCGCGCAACCTGAAGAAGCGCGTTTCCAGCTACTTCCAGAAGAACCACGACGGCACGCGCATCGGCCACATGGTGAGCCGCATCGTGCGGCTGGAGACCACCGTGGTGCGCAGCGAGGCCGAGGCTCTGCTGCTCGAAAACAACCTCATCAAGACGCTCAACCCGCGGTTCAACATCCTGTTCCGCGACGACAAGAGCTACCCCTACCTCAAGATCACCGGCACGCGCGAGGCGCTGCGCCCGCTGACGGGCCGCGTGCCCAGCGCCTCCACGCTGTTCCCGCGCATGGCCTACTACCGCGGCGCGGTGGACAAGCGCCACAGCTACTACGGCCCTTACCCCAGCGCCTGGGCGGTGAAGGAGTCCATCCAGCTGCTGCAGAAGGTCTTCAAGCTGCGCACCTGCGAGGACACGGTCTTCGCCAACCGCACGCGGCCCTGCCTGCTGTACCAGATCAAGCGCTGCAGCGGCCCCTGCGTGGACCTGATCCACCAGGCCGAGTACCTGAGCGACGTGGCCAACGCCGAGCGTTTCCTGCGCGGCGAAACGCAGCAGGTGCTGCAGACGCTGGAGCGGCGCATGCTGGCGCACAGCGAGAAGCTGGAGTTCGAGCAGGCGGCCGAAATCCGCAACCAGATGACCGCGCTGTCGCGCGTGCTGCACCAGCAAAGCATGGAAGTGGGCGGCGACCAGGACGTGGACATCCTGGCCGTGAAGGTGCTGGGCGGGCGTGCCTGCGTGAACCTGGCCATGGTGCGCGGCGGCCGCCACCTGGGCGACCGGCCGTACTTTCCGGCCCACCTGGACGATGCCAGCGCGATCGAGGAGCAGATGGCGCAGGCCGAAGCCGAAGGCCCCGAGCCCGTCGGGCCGTCCGCGGCCGAGGCGGTGGAGCCCGGCGAGCGCGCCGCGCGGCGCGTGCTGGAAGCCTTCATCGCCCAGCACTACCTGGGCGCGCCCATGCCGCCGGTGCTGGTGACCAGCCAGCCCGTGGGCCGGCCGCTGCTGGACGCGCTGAGCGAGCAGACCGGCCAGAAGGTGCACGCGGTGC
>NZ_MKSS01000181.1:0-12767 GCF_001897365.1 Hydrogenophaga sp. 70-12 | reverse complement strand
AGATCAAGCGGCCCGATCTGTCGCACGACCTGAGCGCGCTGCGCCGCGAGTCCATCCGCTTCGTATTGCTCAAGGCCGGCGACGACCCCGAGCTCGCCGAGGAGGCCTTCGACGTGTTTTTTGCCGAGCGCCAGCGCGTGGAGCTGTTCGACGACGCCTTGCCCGCGCTCGAATGGCTGGCCGGGCGCTACCCGGTGGTGGCCCTGTCCAACGGCAACGCCGACGTGCAGCGCATCGGCCTGGGCCAGCACTTTCGCGCGGCCATCAGCGCGCGCGAGTTTGGCGTCGCCAAGCCCGACGCGCGCATCTTTCACGCGGCGGCCAGCGCGGCGGGCGTGCGCCCCGGCGAGGTGCTGCACATCGGCGACGACGCGCAGCTCGACGCGCTGGGCGCCTTGGTGGCGGGCCTGCAGGTGGCCTGGCTCAACCGCGACGGCCACGCCTGGGACCACGCGCCGCTGGCGCCGCACACCACCGTGGCCGACCTCATGACGCTGTGCAACCAACTGGCCTGAGGTCGCTCGCCCCATGAGCCTCACCATCCACGGCATTCCCGCGTCGCGCGCCCTGCGCCCGCTGTGGGCCGCGGCCGAGCTGGGCCTGGACGTCGCGCACGTGCCCACGCCTTACGCGGACGGCAGCACGCGCACGCCGGCGTTTCTGGAACTCAACCCCAACGGCCACATCCCGGTGCTGATCGACCGCCGCCCCGAAGGCGAGGTGGTGGTCTGGGAGAGCATGGCCTGCACCCTGTACCTGGCGCGCGTGCACGGCCGGCCCGATGGCCGCGGCATTGCGCCGGCGACGGCGCGCGAGGAAGCCGAGGCCCTGCGCTGGTCGTTCTGGGTGGTCAACGAGGTGGAGCGCGACGCGCTCACGGTGCTGGCGCACCTGCACGCCATGCCCGAAGAGCGCCGCAAGCCCGAGCTCGCGCTGGCGGCCGAGCGGCGCCTGGCGGTGCCCTTGCGCGTGCTCGAACAGCACCTGAAGCGGCAGCAGGCCGCGGGACAGGACTGGCTGGCGGCGGGGCGCTTCACCGTCGCCGACCTGTGCGTGGCCAGCGTGCTGAACTGGGTGCGCGTGTCGCGGCCCCTGCTGGGCGCGCACCCGCTGATGCACGAATGGGTGCGGCGCTGCCTGGAGCGGCCAGCCTACCTGCGCGTGCGCGAGAGCGGCTGAGTTCACGGACGGGAGCGGGCGCATGGCACTCGATTGGCGGCACACCACCGAAGGCATCGATTGGGATGAGCTGAGCGCGCTCTACCGGGACGCTCCGCTGGGCGACAAGCCGCCGGATCTGTTGCGAACGGTGTTCGGCAACAGCCTGTTCAAGTGCTTCGTGTTCGAGGGCGGCCGCCTGGTCGGCGCCGGCCGGGCGCTGGCGGACGGCGCCGACTGCGCCTACCTCTGCGACATCGCCGTGCTGCCCAGCCACCAGGGCACGGGCCTGGGCAAACAGATCGTTGCCCACCTCGTGGAGCGCTCACGCGGCCACAGGAAGATCATCCTGTACGCGGTGCCCGGCAAGGAGCCGTTCTATCGGAAGTTCGGCTTCCTGCGCATGAAGACGGCCATGGCCATCTTCTCGAACCCGCAGCAGCAGCTGGAGCGGGGCTACCTCAGCGAGGACTGAGCGCCCGCCCGCGCTTCACCAGCCCCAGACCAGGCGCTCGGACACCCAGCCCGACTCGCCCGTCTCACGCTCCACGCGCACCCAGTCGCCGCGCTTTTCCAGGGTTTTGAGCAGCTCGCCGTACTGGGCCTGCACCACCACCTCGTTGTTCAGGCCGGGGCCGCTGCGCACGTTGAGGATCTTGCTGGTGACGATGTGGTGCGGTTCGTCGCCGGTGAGCGAGCGCGCCACCCAGCCGGTGTCGCCCTCGAAGTCCTTTACCTCAAGCCAGTTGCCGCGCCGCTCGGTCACCTGCAGCGGAAAGCCGCGCCGCAGTTCCCACAGCACGGTGCTTTGCAGGCTGGGGCCATCGCGCATGTTCACGGTGCTGCCGCTGATGCTGACCATGTTCTGGGCATGGGCGCTGATGGCGGCCACACCCAGACTCAGGGCGAACAGGCCGCGGAACAGGGATCGTGCAACGGTGTTGACCGGCATGGCGATGGGCTCCTTTCCTCGGGTCAAGAAACAACAAAGGGGGTGGGAGCCGCTCGCGCGGCCCAGGTTCCCCCGAGGGGCCAAGGTTAACAGCCCCGATTCGCCGTGCCGAGGGGCGAAGCGGTCCATGAGACCGCCGTACGTCACGGATGGGGCGTTTTCAGCGCCCGCGCGCGGCCGCCTGGCCCGCCGCCTGGCCGCTGCGCACCGCGCCTTCGATGGTGGCGGGGTAGGGGCCGTCGACGTGGTCGCCCGCGGCCCAGAGCCCGGGCGCCACCGCGGCCGGCGGGCGGCGCAGGCCGGGCGTGCAGGCGAAGGTGGCGCGCCGCTCGGTGATGGTGCGCAGCGGGATCAGGCCCTGCAGGCCGAGTTGCGCGCGCGCCTGCTCCAGCGTGGCGGCCTGCAGGTCTTCGCGTTCGCCGTGGCTGTCGCTGAGCACGAAGGCCAGCACGCCGGTGTCGGTGGCGCGCAGCCGGCCGCGGTCGAAGGCGAACTGGGCGGGGCCGCCGCGCAGCGACACCATGGGCGCGGGCAAGGGCGGGTGCTCGCGCGGCCCCAGGGCGTAGACCGTGGTGATGGCGGTGTGGGCCAGCGCGGCCGCCGTGCCGGCCCAGTCGGGGGCGATGCCACGCAGTGTGTCGGCCGCCACCGCTGCGGGCGTGGCCCAGACCACGCGGTCGAAGCGCTCGCTCCGGCCTTCGCCGCTGAGGCGCCAGCCCTGCCCGTCCGCCTCGATGCGTTCGATGCGCCGGCCCAGGTGCACGGCGTGGCCGCGCTCGCGCAGCCAGCGCGCGGTCGGGTCGGGGCCGAGTTCGGACAGGTCGTGGCGCGGCAGCAGCAGGGCCGAGGGCGCGAAGCCCGGCGCGCCGCGGCCGAACAGCGCGTCGCGCATCACGCGCAGGAAGGTGGCGCCGCTGGCCTGGTCGGGTGGCAGGTTCAGGGCCGAGACGCACAGTGGCCCGATCAGCTCGTCCATCACGCGCGGGGGCAGGCCGTTGCAGACGGTGGCCACGGTGTCCGACGCGCCGCAGGCAAAACCTTGCGCGCGCCAGCGCAGCGACACGCGCAGCAGGGCCAGCCGCTCGGTGGTGCGCCAGCCGCGCGCGCCGAGCATGGCGGCCAGCGCGTCCAGCGGCGCGGGCCAGCGCGCGGCCCAGCGCGGCACCGCCAGGCCCTGGCCGTCGGCGAAGCGCAGCGACAGCGGCAGCGCCAACAGGGCCTCGCGCGGGTTCACGCCGACGGCGCGCATGAAGGCCAGGGTGGCGGTGTAGGCGCCAATGAGGATGTGCTGCCCGTTGTCCAGCGGCAGGGGCGCGCCGTCGGGGTGGGCGATGTCGACCCGGCGGGCGCGCCCGCCCAGGGTGTGGGTGATCTCGAACAGCGTGACCCGGGCGCCGCCTTGCACGGCGGCCACGGCGGCGGCGCAGCCGGCCCAGCCGCCACCGACGATGGCGACGCTGGGGCCGCTGCCCACCGACGCCCCGTCGCTGGCGGCCTCGGCGCGGGCGCCTTCGGGCGGCCGGACGGCGCCCCCGCCGGTCACAGCCGCCCCAGCGCCTGCACCTTCCAGGCGAGCCAGAACTTGCGCAGCGGCGTCAGGCTCACGCGGCGCGTGAGCACCAGCAAGGGCTCGGCCGCGATCTCGCGCAGCAGCGTGCGGTAGATGCTGGCCATCATCAGGCCGGGTTTCTGGCTGCGGCGGTCGGCGTCGGGCAGCAGGGCCAGGGCCTCGTCGTAGGTGGCCAGTGCGCGTTGGCATTGGAAGGCCATGAGCGCGGTGAAGCGGCGCTGAAAGTCGGCCGTCTCGCCACCCGGCGCTGCGCCGCGGCGCAGCAGCTCGTGCGCCTTCACGTCGAAGCGCTGCAGCTCGTCGATGGGCAGGTAGATGCGCCCGCGCACCGCGTCCTCGCCCACGTCGCGCACGATGTTGGTGAGCTGGAAGGCCAGGCCCATGCGGTGCGCGTACTCGGTGGTGCGCGCCTGCGTCTGGCCGAAGATGCGCGCGGCGACCTCGCCCACGAGGCCGGCCACCAGGTGGCAGTAGCGCTGCAGGTTGGCGAAGTCGAGGTAGCGGCTCTGTTCCAGGTCCATCTGGCAGCCGTCGATGACGCCCAGCAGGTGGCGCGCCTCGATGCCGTAGGTGGCGGTCAGCGGCATCAGGGCTTGCGTCACCGGGTGGCTGGGCTGGCCCGCGAAGGCCTGCGCCACCTCGCCGCGCCACCAGGCCAGCTTGGTCTGCGCCACGCCCGGATCGCTCACCTCGTCGACCACGTCGTCCACCTCGCGGCAGAAGGCGTAGAACGCGGTGATGGCGGCACGCCGCTCGGGCGGCAGGAAGAGGAAGGCGTAGTAGAAGCTGCTGCCGGAGGCGGCGGCCTTCTGCTGGACGTAGTCTTGCGGGCTCATGGGGTGCCACGAGTGTACGCATGGCGCCCCAGGGCCTCGGGGCGCGCCGTGTGCGCCGCGCCCGGCGTCAGCCGGCGAAGGGCGGTGGCTCGGTGGCCGGCGTGTCGGTCGCGGGCAGGGGGGCGGTGGCCTCGGGCCGTTCGGGGACCAGCGCCCGCCAGGCCGCCTGCAACAGGCCCAGGCCTTCGGGCCGCTGCAATGGCGTGAGGTGTTGCGGGTCGGGCTGCAACAGCGCGCGGCCGAACAGATCGACCGGTGCGGCCTGGCGGCTCGATGGCTCGCGCCGGTCCAGCCGCAGCAGGGTGGGGTGCAGCGCGCGGGCCAGTTCGGCGCAGGCCTCCTCGGCCATGGCGGTGTGCTCGGCGGGGGGAACGACGGCATCGACGACGAAGCGCAGCAGCTCGGGCGACTGCAGGCGGGCGGCGCCGTGGTCTTGCTCCAGCCAGGCGATCAGCAGCCCTTGGGCCAAAGGGCGCCACTCGGGCACGTCGGCGACGCCGCTCTTGTCGAGCCTGTGCAGCACATGCGCCATCACCGCCTCGGGCTTGGTGCCTTTGGCCAGTTGGTTCAGGCCGAAGCACAGGGCGCCAACGGCCTCTTGCTCGGTTCGGGTGCCACTCGACAAGGGCCCCCGCTCCAGCCAGAGCTTCAGCAGCGTGGCCCTGGGCAGCGGCGCGCGCAGCACCAGGGCGATCAGGCGCCCGCGCTGGGGTGTGGTCCATGGGGTGCCGCTGGACAGGGCCTTCAGCAGTTGGGTCAGGCGCTCGGTGAGCGGGGCGCCGTCCAGCCGGTCGAGCAGGCGCAGCGCGCCGTCGATGGGCGTCGAGGTCGGCGCGGGAAAGGCGCTGAGGGTGAACTCCACCAGCCGCTCGATGAGCTTGCGGGGGGGCTGGGGGCCGTTCGCGAGATCCTCGATGTATTGCACAAGCTGCCTCTGGCGCCGCCGCATGAGCTTGGTCGAGGCCGCGTCGTCGCGCGACAGGTAGAGGCGCACCGCGCCGTCCACCGGGTGCTTGTCGAAGGATGGCAGCCAGGACGCCATCGCCTCGCGCGTGTCGTCGATGCCTTGTTCGAGCGCGAGTTGCTGCGGGGTCTTCTGACCCATGGCGTCCAGGGCCGCTTGCACGGCCTTGGCCTGGGCGTCGTTCCCACAGACGGCGTGCAGCGTTCGCATCAACGCCAGGGCGCTGCTGCCGTCCAGGCCATGGGCGCCCAGCAGGCGGTGGACCTTCTCGATGTCGAGCACCAGCCGCGCCGCGAGTGCCTGCCGCTCCTCTGCCGCGCCCATGGCGCCCAGGCGCTGGATGTCCAGCCTGATGCCCCGCAGGCGAAGCCCGGCCACGCAGCCCGGGGCCTGGTGCTGTTGGGCAATCGATTCAAAGGTCTGCAGCCATTCGGCGGGGAGCGCGCCACGGGCGACCAGTTCGCCAACGCGTGCGCACAGCGCCTTCAACACCCCGCGGGGCAGGGCGCCGGCCCGCGCGGGCCGGGCGCGGCCGTGGGGCGGTGGGGTGAGCCGGCCGAGCAGGGCCCTGCCGCAGCTTTCGATCAGGTCGATTTCCCGGCCACCCTGGTGGTGGGCGGCCAGGCTCAGGGCCGCGAGCAGGTCGGCCGCGCCGGGAATCTGCAGTGCCTGCAACTGGTGGGCGAACCAGACCAACTGGTCGAAGCGCCCCCCACGCTCGTCGCCCGGAGGCACGAGGCAGTGCCGGCAGCCGCCCTCGTCCCACACCGTGAGCGCTGGGGGCTCGCCCGACTGCAGGGTGTCGAACGCCTGCCGCAGGTCGTCGCGCTCCAGGGCCTGGCGGCGCTGCTCGGCGCTGGCGCCGAGCTGGTCCAGCAGGGCGTCGAAGGCGGGGTGGGGCGGCGCTTCCTTCTCTGCTGAAAGGAACAGCGCGAGTTCATCGTGCGACAGCCGGTTCGCCTGGGCGCAGTCGCTGGCCAAGCCCTGCAGGGCCTGCAGCAGGTGGGGGTCGATGGCTTCGCTCGACTGGCGAACGGCCTGGCCGCAGGCGAGCATGAGCCTGGGCATGTGGGGGTGGTGAGGGTCTTTCAGTTGCAGCACGGTCGCCGACAGCACGAACACGGCCGTCCTCTGTCGGTGCTGGAGCAGAAACTGGCCGAGGTGCAGCAGGTGCTCCACCTGCTGCGCATTCGCTGGCGTGGCGCTGCAGTGCCAGCCGCCGTTGCCATCCCAGACGCGCAGCACCGGGGGGCGGCTGTCGAGCAGGGCATTGAGCGTCGACTCCAAGGCCTGCGTGGCCTGCGCGAGGACCCGCTGGTCCTGGATGTTCAGCGCTTCCTCCAGGAACCGCGCGTTGCGTCGGTTGGCTTCGTTGCGGCTGGAGGGCAGGGGTTTGACGGTGGCCTCGGTGCCGCTTCGGTTGATGAGGGGTTTGTGCTCGGCGCGGGGGATGAACGGTGGCTTGGGGGTCGAGAAGAAGAAGGAGGAGAAGCGTTGCATGTCGAGGGAAAGCGCGAGCGGATGGGAAGCGCCTTCAGTAACCTCCACGTCCTGCGCGGCTCATCACTTTTTCCTCACCTCAGTAGGTCACCGTCAGCACCACGCTGTCGCTGTAGCTGCCGGCCGGCACGCTCTGGTTGGCGGGGATGCGGCCATAGAGGGTGTGCGACTTGCTGCCTGGCAGGCACACCAGGTTGAGCAGGCTGGTGGTGATGGTGCCGCCGGTGGTGGGACCGCTGGCGCCGCCATCGCCCCAGGGCTGCTGGCGCAGGCTGTCGCTGAACAGGCCGTAGGCCAGGCGGCCCGCGCCGGCGGCCATTTGCCGCTGGGCGCCGCTGGCGTGGTCGCCCACGGACAGCGAGAGCGTGTAGCTGCTCTTGCAGGCGAGCAGCAGGTACTGCGGCGTGCAGGTGACCAGCACGGCCGCGCTGCTGTCGGCGCGCGCGCCGCCGGGCGAGGTGTAGTTGCCGAAGGCCAGGGCCGTGGCGCTCACGCCGCAGCTCTGCGCCCGGGCGGCGGTGCCGCAGAGCAGGCCGGCCAGCAGGAGCAGTGCGCGCAGGAGGGGCTTGGTGTTCATGGTGTGCAGGTCAATGGGCCCAGGGTGGCGGCGGCGCCCTGGTCCGGCGGGAGCGCAAAGCGCACCCGGCACAGGCCCTGTGGGCCTTCGACGCGCAAGGTGTTGAGGTCCCCGAGATCGGTGAGCCAGACCTGGCCACCGTGGGCGAAGGGCGCGCCTTGGTCGCTGGCCGGGGCGCCAGCGGGCATGCGGTAGGCGCGCGCGCCCGGAGGCACGGGGCTGCCGTCGGGCAGGCGCACGCTGACCAGCGCCGAGCGCGTGCGCCGGGCAGGAAAACGCACGCGCACCACGGTCTGCGCGGGCGGGCGCACTTGCAGCTCGGGCACGCCCAGCACCACGTCCAGCGGCAGTACGTCGGCGGCCACGCCCAGGGTGTTTTCTTGCCAGGGCTGCAGGCCCCAGACCCAGGCCCGACCTTGGGCGTCGGTGACGGCGGTGTCGCGGTGGTTGAGGCGCACGCCCACGCCGCCCATGCCCTCGATGTCCACGCGCGCGGCGGCGGCCTCGCCGATGGTGCGGCCCAGCATGGGCTGGCCGCCGATCCACAGCACGCCGCCCTGCGCCGCGACGCGCAGATGGGCCTCGGGGTCGTGGCGCCATTTCGTGGCCTGCGCTTCCACGCGGCCGAGTGGGCCCAGCCAGCTCACGCCGGCCAGGGCGCTCAGCGCGTCGCTGCCCCCCTGCAGGCGCCAGCCCAGGCCGCCGGCGTCGGGCTCGCTGCGCTGCGCCTGCACGGTGAGGCCGGCGTCGCCACCGGCCTGCGCGCGCGCGGCCAGCGTGGTGTCGGGGCTCAACGCGCGCGTGAACAGCACGGCCGCGCTGAGCTGGCCGTCGCGCCGGTACAGGCTCAGGCCCGCGTGCCAGTGCGCACCCAGGCGGCGCTGCAGGCCGGCCGTGAGCACGCGTGTGTCCTGCCCCTGCGCGCCGCGCTGCCAGACCAGGCCACCGGACACGCTGGTCTGGCCGATGCTGGTGCCGGCGAACAGGGTGGCGCGCCGCTGCGGCAGGCGAGCACCATCGAGCGAGCGGAAGCCGGTGCCGGCGGTTTCGATCGTGGCGCTCAGGCTACCGGCGCGCGCCACGCGCTCGAAGCCGATGGCCGTGCGCTGGCCGGCGCCAGCGCCGTCGGCCTGGCTGCGCCCGAGCTGCAGGCTGAGCACGCCCGCGCCCGCCACCACCCAATGCGCGCCCAGGTGCACGGCGCGCACGGCCTGGCCCACCTCGGCGCGGCCCAGCAGGGTGAGCGTGTCGCTGAGGCCGTGGCGCAGGCTGCCGGCGACAAAACCGCCACCGTAGGTGTCGCTGGCCGAGGCGTAGCCGCGGCGCAGCACGCCGGCTTCCACGCAGTGCTCGCGCAGGTCCTGGCGCAGCAGGCGCGGGCTGCTGTAGTAGGGCACCACCTGCACGCGCTCCACGCCCAGCAGGTCGCGCTGCACCACGCGGATCTCGCCCGCGCCGGTCACGCCGGGCAGCTGGTCCAGGGTGTAGTTGCCCGGGCCCACCTGGGCGCTGCCGACGGGGCGGTTGTCGATCAGCAGGTCCACGCCGCTGGGCACCTGCGCGCTGCCCGACACCGAGGGCAGGGGCTGGGTGACGAGGTCGGGGCGCAGGCTGAAGTCGGTGCCGTATTGCGCGCCAGCGAAGCGCAGCGCGGGCGCGAGCTCGCCGCCACAGGTGATGGCGTCGCCCAGGCTGGCGCGCCACAGGCCGCTGGGGTCGCTGTGCTGCAGGCTGGTGTCCAGCCGCTGCCAGCGTGGCAGTCCGGCCGGGTTGGCGCCGGCGCGCAGCACGCCGCTGGCGCGCGCCAGGCCGCCGGTGCTCCAGCCGAAGCCGCGCAGGTCGAGCAGGGCGGCGGTGCTGCTCTGGCCGCCGCTGCGTTCGGCGTTGACGCTGTAGTCCATGGCCAGGCCGGGCAGGGGTTCCATCAGCGGCGCCTCGCTGTCGGTTCGACCGTCCAGGCGCAGGCGCTGGGCCAGGAACTGCTCGGGCGGCGCCTGCAACGCCAGCCGCTGCTGGGCCTTGTCGAAGCGGGGCGACCAGTCCTGCAGACCATGGTGCGCCACGCCGGCGATGGTGCGCGGCGGATCGGCAGGGCGCAGGCGCCAGCGCGCCAGGGTGTCGGCCGTGGCATACCAGCGGCCGTCATCCTCCATCAGGGGAGCGAAGCCGTCGACGCGTTCGCCATTGAGCCAAACCTCCAGCAGGCGCGGCGCGGGTTCGGCGCGCGCGGGCGTGATCGCGCCGCACAGGCCGAGGGTGAGCAGCAGGGCCTCAACGCGGCGCCACCGCATCGACCACCCCGCGAAGCGGCCCCGCGCTGGTGTCGGCGTCGTAGCGCGTGGTGGCGGCCGACCAGCCGGCCGGCAGCGTCCAGCGGCACAACTGGCCGGGCAAGGCGTAGCAGGGGCCGAAGCGGGTGCTGCCGCCCTGGTCCGACACGAGCTGCAGGCCATGCACGTGCAGGTGGCGCCCGCCAGCGTTGTGCAGCTCCAGCGTGTCGCCGTGGCGCTGCCATTGCGGTTGGGCGGCGGGCGTGGCCACGCCGGTGACGAACACCGGCAGGCTCACGCGCAGCAGCAGCTGCACGCCGTCGTCCGCGTCCCCGGGCGTGGGCACCTGGCTCAGCCAGAGGCGGTGGCTGCGCTCCACGCCCGACTCCACCGCCTGGCGCAGGCCCACGCGCACCACCTGGGTGGCGCCCGGCGCAAGCTCGAAGATCGGCGGGTTGACGATGAGCGCCTGCGTGGGCTTGAGCTGGTCGGCCCCGCCGTCCTGGCTCCAGTCGAAGGCCTCGGCCTGCAGCAGCAGGGGGCGGGTGGTGGGGTTGTGCACCGTCAGTTGCGAGGCCGTGGCGCGGCTGCCCAGTTCCAGCCGCACGGGCCGCACCTGGAAGGCCAACGCGGCCGGCGGGAAGGCCAGCGCCAGAACCACTGGCGCGAGCAGCGGCGCGAGCAGGCGCTTCATGCCGCACCGCGCCTCAGTAGGTGGCGGTCACGGTGATGGTGTCGGCGTAGACACCCACCGTGGCGGTGGCGCTGGACGGGACCCGACCGTACACGGTGAAGGACTGCAGCAGGCCGGTGCCGGTGCTGCTGTTGAACACAGTGCCGTTGGTGCCATCGCCCCAGAGCTGGGTGCGCCCGGCGTCGCGGTAGAGGCGGTAGGCCAGGGTGTCCGTGCCACTGGTCATGCGCCGGTCGGCCACCGTGGCGCCACTGCCGGTGCCGGCGTCGAGCGAGAGGCTGTAGGGCGTGCCCACGGTGCAGGTGGCGGTGACGACGGTGCTGCTGTCGGCCTGCACGCCGGGCGACACGATGCCGAACGCCAGGGGGATGCCTCCGACCACCGTGCAACTGGCCAGCACGGTGGCCGTGACGCCGAAGGTGGCGCTGCTTTGCGCGAGCGCGGGAAGCGTGGCCAGACACAGGCTGGCGGCGGCCAGGGTGCGGCGAATGGGGGTGTGACAGCGGGACATGGGGACCTCCTGTACAGACATCGAGACCTCAGCCGCACGGTCCGGGTGGGGTGCGTGCCTGTCTGCGATCTCGGAGGCCCGCAATCTATCTTTAGAGCGCGCGGGTTTCGGGCTCAGGTTTTCTTGAGGTTTGACCGCAAGTCGCAAGCTTTCCCGGCACGGGGCGGCGCGCGCTGTCAAGCTTTCCCGGCAGGCCGGGCGGCGCGGCTCAGCTCGCCTGGCGCAGGGCCTCGGTGCGCTGCGCGAACTCCTGGCGCAGCTGCTTGCGCACGCGCGCCGCGGCCTGGCGGCGGTGTTCGTCGGGCGTGGCGGGCTTGAGCGGCGGCACCGGCACGGGCTTGCCGCCGTCGTCCACCGCCACCATGGTGAAGAAGCAGCTGTTGGCGTGGCGCACCACCTGCGAGCGGATGTTCTCGGCCACGACCTTGATGCCGACCTCCATGGACGAGGTGCCGGTGTGGTTGATGGAGGCCAGGAAGGTGACGAGTTCGCCCACGTGGATGGGCTGCAGGAACATCACCTGGTCCACCGAGAGCGTGACCACGTAGCGCCCCGCGTAGCGGCTGGCGCAGGCGTAGGCCACCTGGTCTAGCAGCTTGAGGATGGTGCCGCCGTGCACATTGCCCGAGAAGTTGGCCATGTCGGGCGTCATGAGCACGGTCATGCTCAGCTGGTGGGTGGGGAGGTCCATGGCCGGTTCGATGGGGTGCACGCGGGGTGCGCCAATGTACACGGCATGGGGGCCCCCGCCGGCGCGGGGCCGGCGGGGGCGGGCGGCCTCAGGCCAGCGCGGCGCTGGGGTTGGGCGCGGCGCTGGTGTCCGTGCGGGCGGCGCCGCGCAGCAGCGCCACCAGCGCGCGCGCGTCGGCGGGCACCGTGTCGCCGCGCCAGACCACGTGCTGGTCGGGCCGGCACAGCAGCAGGGCGTGGCGGTACTCGGGCGGGCGCTGCGCTTCGCGGGAAACGTCCAGCACCGTCAGCGGCACGCCGGCCTCGGCGGCGGCGTCGAGCAGGGGCTGGGCCTCGGTGCCGGCCTGCGTGAGCAGCAGCGTGTAGCCGGCGCCGAAGGCGTCGTACAGCGATCGGCCGTCGGCCAGCCAGAAGTGCGGCGCGCGGCAGCCCGGCACCGTGGAGGGCGTGAAGTCGCCCATGGTGTAGGCCGGCGGGGCCTCGCCATCGGCCGCGATGATGGGCGAGCCGCTGTAGTAGTAGCCGTAGTTCAGGCCCGCGCAGCAGAACTGCTGCACGTTGAGCTGGTAGGCCTCGTCGCCGATGAGGGCGCGCGCCGCCGCGCCGGCCGCGTCGGCGGCTTCGATGTTCGGCGGCACCGCGCTGCGCGCCTTGATCATCTTCTGCGCGTGGTCCATGGCGAAGCGCGACACCTGCTCGGTGATGGGCTGGCGTTCGGCCTCGTAGGCGTCGAGCATGGACGGGTCGGCCCAGCCCTGCACTTGAGCGGCCAGCAGCCACGACAGGTTGAGTGCGTCGGCGATGCCCGCGTTCATGCCGTAGCCGGCATAAGGCACCCACAGGTGGGCGGCGTCGCCGGCGATGAAGACGCGCCGGTCGCGGAAGCGGTCGGCCACCAGGCGGCGGCCCACCCAGTCCTCTTTGGAGATGACCTCGTACTGGAAGTCGTCGCCCACGCCCAGGATGTGGCGGATGCTCTGGTCGCGGTCCACCGAGTCGAACTCGGTCTCGTGCGGGTTGAGGTGGTTGTGCACCAGCCAGGTCT
>NZ_MKSS01000180.1:0-19167 GCF_001897365.1 Hydrogenophaga sp. 70-12 | reverse complement strand
TGTTGAAGACCACGATGTCCTGGCCCTTGACGTCCTCCAGGCCATCGACGATGGCCCTTTGCAGTTTCTGGATGTCTTTCTTCGCGGCGGATTCGCTGGTCATGAAGCGGTCTGGTAGAGGTGGTGCTGTGAAATATAGCTTGCGACCGCGTCCGGGACCAACAGGTCCAGCGGCGGTCCCTCGGCCGGGTCGGCGGCGAGTTTGGCGCGCAGCGCGGTGGCGCTGATGTGCTGCAGCGGCATGCGCAGCGGCACGAAAGGCAGGTCGACGCGGCTGAGGTCGATGAGCGGCGCGTCGCCGCGCAGGGCCTGGGCGCCAATGTCGGTGGGTCGGTTGGCCACCGCCAGGGTGGCCAGCGACAGCACCTCCTCCCAGCGCACCCAGGACTTGAAGGCGAGCAACTGGTCGGCGCCGAGCACCAGGTACAGCGTGGCCTGCGGGTACTCGGCGCGCAGTTCCGCCAGCGTGTCGGCGGTGTAGCTGGGGCCCTGGCGCTCGGTCTCGCGACGGTCGATGCGCACGCGCGGCAGGTCGCCGAAGGCGCGCTCGCACATGGCGATGCGGTGGTGCGCGGGCGACAGCGTGCGCGCCTTGTGCCAGGCCTGGCCGGTGGGCATCACGTGCAGCGCGTCCAGTTGCAGCTGTTCCAGCGCGGCCTGGGCCAGCGCGCGGTGCGCGGTGTGCGGCGGATCGAAGGCGCCGCCGAACATGCCGACGCGCTGGAGCGGAGCACCGGAACCGGCCATCAGACCCAGTCCCGGCGCACCAGGAAGTCGCGGTAGAGCCGGTCCTCGGGCGTGCCCTTCTTCGTCTGGCGGTTGTAGGCCCAGCTCACCAGCGGCGGCATGGACAGCAGGATGGACTCGCTGCGCCCGCCGGACTGCAGGCCGAAGTGCGTGCCCCGGTCCCACACCAGGTTGAACTCCACGTAGCGGCCGCGCCGGTAGAGCTGGAAGCTGCGCTCGCGCTCGCCATACGCGGTGTTCTTGCGCTGATCGACGATGGGCAGGTAGGCGTCGAGGAAGGCGTCGCCCACCGAACTCATCATGGCGAAGCTGCCGTCGAAGCCGAGTTCGGAGAAATCGTCGAAGAAGACGCCGCCGACGCCGCGCTGCTCGTCGCGGTGCTTCAGGTAGAAGTACTCGTCGCACCAGCGCTTGAAGCGCGGGTACTTGTCGACGCCGAAGGGGTCGAGCGCGGCCTTGCAGGCGCGGTGGAAATGCCGCGCGTCGTCCTCGAAACCATAGTACGGCGTGAGGTCCATGCCGCCGCCGAACCAGCACACCGGCGCGCCGCCCTTGGGCGTGGCGGCGATCATGCGCACGTTCATGTGCACCGTCGGCACGTAGGGGTTGCGCGGGTGGAAGACCAGCGACACGCCCATGGCCTCGAAGGGCGCGCCGGCCAGTTCGGGCCGGTGCTGGGTGGCCGAGGGTGGCAGCTGGCGCCCGCGCACGTGCGAGAAGCCGCAGCCCGCGCGCTCGAACACCGGGCCGTCTTCCAGGATCTGGGTGATGCCGCTGCCCTGCAGCTTCTCGCCGGGCTTTTTCTTCCAGCGGTCCACCACGAACTGGCCGCCGTCGACCAGGGCCACGGTGGAGGTGATCCGCTCCTGCAGATCGACGAGGTATTCGCGGACGTTGGCGATCGGGTTGTCGGACATGCTCACACCGTATCAGTCTTGGGCAGGGCTTGCACCGGGCTGGCCTGCGCGGGGCGCAGGCCGCGCACCCCGGCGAAGGCCTCGGCCAGGCAGGCATAGTCGCGCGCGGCGTCGCCGCTCAGGCGCACAAAGCCACACACCCTCACCTCCCGCCGACTGTAATCCAGGGCCACCAGCGCCAGCGGCACGCCGGCGTCCAGCGCCACGCGGTAGAAGCCGCTGCGCCAGCCCGGCGTGCGCCGGCGCGTGCCCTCGGGCGAGAGCGCCAGCCACAGCAGTTCGCCGCGCGCCACGGCCTCGCGCATGGTGTGCACCATGGCGCCCACGGCGCCGCGCGGCGAGCGGCGTTCGATGGGAATGCCGCCGAGCCAGCGCAGCCAGCGGCCGAACAGCGGCACGTCGAACAGCGTGTCCTTGCCCCAGAAGCGCACCGGAATGCCGATGGCCCATTTGGCCAGCACGCCCACCACGAAGTCCCAGTTGCTGGTGTGGGGGTAGACGATGGCGACGCCCTGGCGGCCCGGGAAGCCGTCCTCGACGACGCGCCAGCCCGCCAGGCGCAGCAGCGCGCGCGCCAGGCGGGAGCCGCGAAAGCGCACCGCGTGGGGTGGCGGCAGCGGGACGGGCCCGCGCGGATCCGGGGCGATCAAAGCGCGCGGAAACCGATGTCGCGGCGGCATTGCATGCCGTCGAAGGCGATCGCGTCGACCACCTCATAGGCGCGGCGCTGCGCCTGCGCGACCGAGTCGGCCAGCGCGGTGACGCACAGCACGCGCCCGCCCGACACCCGCACCGCCGCGCCGTCCTGGGCGGTGCCGGCGTGGAACACCATGCGGTCGGCCTCGTCGGCGGGCAGGCCGGTGATGGCGTCGCCCTTGCGCGGGTCCAGCGGGTAGCCGGCCGCGGCCATCACGACGCCCAGCGCGACGCGCGGGTCCCAATCGAGTTGCACGCGATCGAGTTCGCCGCGCGTGGCGGCCAGCAGCACCTGCGCGAAGTTGCTGCGCAGCCGCATCATGATGGGCTGCGTTTCGGGGTCGCCCATGCGGCAGTTGAACTCCAGGGTCTTGACCGCGCCGTCGGGCGTGACCATGAGGCCCGCGTAGAGGAAGCCGGTGTAGGGAATGCCGTCGGCCTTCATGCCGCGCAGCGTGGGCAGGATCACCTCGTCCATGGCGCGTCGGTGCACCTCGGGCGTGACCACCGGCGCGGGGGAGTACGCGCCCATGCCGCCGGTGTTGGGGCCCTGGTCGGCGTCCTTCAGGCGCTTGTGGTCCTGGCTGGTGGCCAGCGCCAGGGCGTGCTCGCCGTCGCACAGCACGATGAAGCTGGCTTCCTCGCCCTGCAGGAACTCTTCGATGACGACGCGCGCGCCGCCTTCGTTGTGGGCCACGCCGAGCTTGTTATCCAGCAGCATGAAGTCGATGGCCTCGTGCGCCTCGGCCGCCGTCATGGCCACCACCACGCCCTTGCCGGCCGCCAGCCCGTCGGCCTTGACGACGATGGGCGCGCCCTTTGCGTCGACGTAAGCGTGGGCCTGGACCGGATCGGTGAAGGCCTGGTACTCGGCCGTGGGGATGCCGTGGCGCTGCATGAAGGCCTTGCTGAAGGCCTTGGAGCTTTCCAGCTGCGCGGCCTGGCGCGTGGGGCCGAAGATGGCCAGGCCGTGCGCGCGGAACTCGTCCACCACGCCCGCCGCCAGCGGCGCCTCGGGCCCCACCACGGTGAGCGCCACCCCATGGGCCTGCACCCATTCGCGCAGCGCCACCTTGTCGGTGATGGGCAGGTTGGTGAGCTGCGGGTCGCGCGCGGTGCCGGCGTTGCCCGGGGCCACGACCACCTGGTCCACGCCCTCGGACTGCTTCAGGCGCCAGGCGAGCGCGTGTTCGCGGCCACCGCCGCCGATGACAAGAACCTTCATTCCGAGATTTCAGCGTTGTGGTAGACGTTCTGCACGTCGTCCAGGTCTTCCAGGATGTCCAGCAGCTTCTGCATGCGCGCGGCGTCTTCGCCGGCCAGAGCCACGGTGTTTTCGGCGCGCATGGTCACCTCGGCGATCTCGGGCTTGAGACCCTTGGCTTCGAGCGCGTCCTTCACGGCCTCGAAGTCGCCCGGCGCGGTCAGCACCTCGATGGCGCCGTCCTCGTCGGTGATGACGTCCTCGGCGCCAGCCTCCAAAGCCACCTCCATCACCGCGTCTTCCGAGGTGCCGGGCGCGAAGATGAGCTGGCCGCAGTGCTTGAACTGGAAGGCCACCGAGCCTTCGGTGCCCAGGTTGCCGCCGTACTTGCTGAAGGCGTGGCGCACCTCGGCCACGGTGCGCACGCGGTTGTCGGTCATGGTGTCCAGGATCACCGCCGCGCCACCGATGCCATAGCCCTCGTAGCGGATTTCCTCCAGCGACAGGCCTTCCAGCGTGCCCGAGGCCTTGTCCACGTTGTACTTGATGCGGTCGGCCGGCATGTTGGCCGCCTTGGCCTTCTCGATGGCCAGGCGCAGGCGCGGGTTCATGGCGGGGTCGCCGCCGCCGCTGCGCGCGGCCACCGTGATTTCACGGATCACGCGGGTCCAGATCTTCCCCCGCTTCTCGTCCTGGCGCCCCTTGCGGTGCTGGATGTTCGCCCATTTGCTGTGTCCGGCCATGGGAAGTCCTCGAAATGCCTGCTGGCTTTGATCTAATGAGCCCGCGATTTTACGATTGCGCCCCTTCCCGTCCCTTTGCGTCCCGCCCACCCCCTCAGGACCCCGCCATGGCCGACCCCCTGCTGATCGCCAAGAACGCCCACACCACCTGCCAGCTGCTGCCCGGCCTGGCCAACCGCCACGGCCTCATCACCGGCGCCACCGGCACGGGCAAGACGGTGACGCTGCAGGCCATGGCCGAAGGCTTCTCGCGCATCGGCGTGCCGGTGTTCATGGCCGACGTCAAGGGCGACCTGTGCGGCATCAGCCAGACCGGCAAGATCGGCGAGAAGATGGCCGGCGTGCTGGCCGAGCGCGGCATCGAGCTGCCCCAGCCCACCGAATGCCCCACCACGCTGTGGGACGTGTTCGGCGAACAGGGCCACCCCGTGCGCGCCACCATCAGCGACATGGGCCCGCTGCTGCTGGCGCGCATGCTCAACCTGAACGACACGCAGTCCGGCGTGTTGAACCTGATCTTCAAGATCGCCGACGACAACGGCCTGCTGCTGCTCGACATGAAGGACCTGCGGGCCATGCTGCAGCACGTGGGCGACAACGCCAAGCAGTTCACCACCGAGTACGGCAACATCAGCGCCGCCTCCATCGGCGCCATCCAGCGCGGGCTCATGCAGGTCGAATCGCAGGGCGGCGACAAGTTCTTCGGCGAGCCCATGCTCGACATCGCCGACTTCATGCAGACCGTGGACGGCAAGGGGGTGATCAACATCCTGGCGGCCGACAGGCTGCTCAACGCGCCGCGCCTGTACGCCACCTTCCTGCTGTGGATGCTCTCGGAGCTGTTCGAGACCCTGCCCGAGATCGGTGACCCCGACAAGCCCAAGCTGGTGTTCTTCTTCGACGAGGCGCACCTGCTGTTCGACGAGGCACCCAAAGCGCTGGTCGAGCGCATCGAGCTCGTGGTGCGCCTGGTGCGCTCCAAGGGCGTGGGCGTGTACTTCGTGACGCAGAACCCGCTGGACATCCCCGACAGCGTGCTCGGCCAGCTCGGCAACCGCGTGCAGCACGCGCTGCGCGCTTTCACGCCGCGCGACCAGAAGGCGGTGAAGTCCACCGCCCAGACCATGCGGCCCAAGGCCGGCCTGGACATCGAGGCCGCCATCACCGAACTCGCCGTGGGCGAAGCCCTGGTGAGCTTTCTCGACCCCAAGGGCCGCCCTTGCGAGACCGAGCGCGCCTACGTGGTGCCGCCAGGCAGCCAGATCGGCCCCATCACGCCCGAGCAGCGGCGCGCGCTGATCCAGGGCTCGCTGGTGGCTGGCACCTACGAAAAGCTGGTGGACCGCGAGAGCGCGTTCGAGATCTTCCGCGGCCGCGCCGGCGGTCGCGGCGAAGAAGCGGCCGAGGCGCCCGAGGGCAAGCCCGCCGTCAAGACCCCGCGCATCCCGGGCGCGGCCAAGGACGCGCCGGCCGCGGAAGAAAAAAGCGTGATCAACGAGGTGCTGTTCGGCCGCACGGGCCCGCGCGGCGGCCAGTACGACGGCCTGGTGCAGACCATGGCCAAAACCGCCGCGCGCACCGTGGCCAGCGGCCTGGGCCGCCAGATCCTGCGCGGGGTGCTGGGCGGGCTGCTGGGCGGCAAGCGCTGAAGCGAACCCGGGCCCCTCGACCCGCCACGCGTTCGGAGCGAAAGCCCGCCCGTGCCGCACACGCCCACCCCGGCACCGCAGGCTGGGCCCGCCCTGCCCCGCGCCATCTGGGTGCTGGGCTTCGTCAGCCTGCTCATGGACATTTCTTCGGAGATGGTCCACAGCCTGCTGCCGATCTTTCTCGTGGGCTCGCTGGGCGTGAGCGTGCTGGTGGTGGGCCTGATAGAGGGCGTGGCCGAATCGACGGCGCTCATCGTCAAGGTCTTCTCTGGCGTGCTGAGCGACCATTTCCGGCGCCGCAAGTGGCTCGCCGTGGTCGGCTACGGCCTGGGCGCACTCACCAAGCCGGCCTTCGCGCTGGCGCAGGGCGCCGGTGTGGTGGTCACGGCGCGTTTCGTCGACCGCATCGGCAAAGGCATACGTGGCGCGCCGCGCGACGCCCTGGTGGCCGACCTGGTGCCGCCCGAACAGCGCGGCGCGGCCTACGGCCTGCGCCAGTCGCTCGACACGGTGGGGGCCTTTGTCGGCCCGCTGCTGGCCACCGTGCTCATGGTCCTGCTGGCCAACGATTTCCGCGCCGTGTTCTGGTTCGCCGTGATCCCGGGCGTGCTCGCCGTGCTGCTGCTCATCGTGGGCGTGCGCGAGCCCGCGCAGCCGCCGGGCACCGCCGGCCGTGGCAGCCCCATCCGGCGCGAGGCCTTGCGGCGGCTCGCCGGCCCCTACTGGAGCGTGGTGATCATCGGCGCGGTCTTCACGCTGGCGCGCTTCAGCGAGGCCTTCCTGGTGCTGCGTGCGCAGCAGCTCGGCGTGGCAGCGTCCCTGGTGCCGCTGGTCATGGTGGCGATGAACGCGATCTATGCCCTCAGCGCGTACCCCTTCGGCAAGCTCTCGGACTCGATGAGCCACACCCGGCTGCTGGCCTGGGGCCTGGCGGTGCTGATGGTCGCCGATGTGGTGCTGGCCTTCGCGCCAGGATGGCCGACCCTGCTGCTGGGCGTGGCGCTGTGGGGTCTGCACATGGGCATGACGCAGGGCCTGCTGGCGGCGATGGTGGCCGACACCGCGCCGGCCGATCTGCGTGGCACGGCCTTTGGCCTGTTCAACCTGATGAGCGGGATCGCGATGCTGCTGGCCAGCGCCATCGCCGGCCTGCTGTGGGAGCAGCTCGGCTCGCAGGCCACTTTCCTGGGCGGCGCCGGCTTCGCGCTGCTGTGTGGCCTGGGCCTGCTGCTGAACCGTCGCCGCCGGCGCCCGGCCTAAAAGCGCAGACCCCCCAAAGAAAAGCCCGGCGGAGCCGGGCTTTTCTCTCGGGCGTTCGACACGCCGACGGTCCTTAGACCTCGGTTGCCTCTTCCGGCTTGGCCTTGCCCTCTTTCTTGGGCAGGGGCTGGATGTCCAGATCGACTTCCTGCGTTTCCTTGCCGTCTTCGCCGGTCTTGGTGACCAGGTCCACGGTGAGGCGACCGCCTTCGGTGAGGCGACCGAACAGCAACTCGTCGGCCAGCGCACGGCGGATCGTGTCCTGGATCAGGCGTTGCATCGGGCGCGCGCCCATGAGCGGGTCGAAGCCCTTCTTGGCCAGGTGCTGGCGCAGCGTGTCGGTGAAGGTGACCTCCACCTTCTTCTCGGCCAGTTGCGTTTCCAGCTGCAGCAGGAACTTGTCGACCACGCGCAGGATGATCTGCTCGTCCAGCGCCTTGAAGTTCACGATCGCGTCGAGGCGGTTGCGGAACTCGGGCGTGAACAGGCGCTTGATGTCGGCCATCTCGTCGCCGGCGGCGCGCGGGTTGGTGAAGCCGATGGTGGCCTTGTTCATGGTCTCGGCACCCGCGTTCGTGGTCATGATGATGATCACGTTGCGGAAGTCGGCCTTGCGTCCGTTGTTGTCGGTCAGCGTGCCGTGGTCCATCACCTGCAGCAGCACGTTGAAGATGTCCGGGTGCGCCTTCTCGATCTCGTCGAGCAGCAGCACGCAGTGCGGCTTCTTGGTGATGGCCTCGGTCAGCAGGCCGCCCTGGTCGAAGCCCACGTAGCCCGGAGGCGCGCCGATCAGTCGGCTCACCGCGTGGCGCTCCATGTACTCGGACATGTCGAAGCGGATCAGCTCGATGCCCATGATGTAGGCGAGCTGCTTGGCCGCTTCGGTCTTGCCCACGCCGGTGGGGCCGCTGAACAGGAAAGCGCCGATCGGTTTGTCGGCCTTGCCCAGGCCCGAGCGCGCCATCTTCACGCTGGCGGCGAGCACCTCCAGCGCCTTGTCCTGGCCAAACACCACGCTCTTGAGGTCGCGCTCCAGCGTCTGCAGCTTGCCGCGGTCGTCGTTGGACACGTTGGCGGGCGGGATGCGCGCGATCTTGGCCACGATCTCCTCGACCTCGGTCTTGGAGATGGTTTTCTTGCGCTTGGACGCCGGCAGGATGCGCTGCGCCGCGCCGGCCTCGTCGATCACGTCGATGGCCTTGTCGGGCAGGTGGCGGTCGTTGATGTACTTGGCCGACAGCTCGGCCGCGGCCTGCAGGGCCGCCACGGCGTACTTGACGTTGTGGTGCTCCTCGAAGCGCGATTTCAGGCCCTTGAGGATGTCCACGGTCTGCTCCACCGTCGGCTCGACCACGTCGACCTTCTGGAAGCGCCGCGACAGCGCCGCGTCCTTCTCGAAAATGCCGCGGTACTCGGCGAAGGTGGTCGCGCCGATGCACTTGAGCTGGCCGCTGGAGAGCGCCGGCTTGAGCAGGTTGGACGCGTCCAGCGTGCCGCCCGAGGCCGCGCCGGCCCCGATCAGGGTGTGGATCTCGTCGATGAACAGGATGGCATTGGGCTTGTCCTTGAGCGACTTGAGCACGCCTTTGAGGCGCTGCTCGAAATCGCCGCGGTACTTGGTGCCGGCCAGCAGCGCGCCCATGTCCAGCGAATACACGTTGGACTCGGCCAGGATCTCCGGCACATCGCCTTGGGTGATGCGCCAGGCCAGGCCCTCGGCGATGGCGGTCTTGCCCACGCCGGCCTCACCCACCAGCAGCGGGTTGTTCTTGCGGCGGCGGCACAGGATCTGGATCACGCGCTCGACCTCGTACTCGCGGCCGATGAGCGGGTCGATCTTGCCGTCCTTGGCCATCTGGTTCAGGTTCTGGGTGAACTGCTCCAGCGGCGAGGCCTTCTCGTTGCCCTTGGCTTCGGTGGCCTCCTCGTTCTCGGCGGCGCTCTCGTTCGACTTGGTCGGCTCGGGCGGGTCGCTCTTGCGGATGCCGTGGGCGATGAAGTTCACCACGTCCAGGCGGGTGACGCCCTGCTGGTGCAGGTAGTACACGGCGTGCGAGTCCTTTTCGCCAAAGATGGCGACCAGCACGTTGGCGCCGGTGACTTCCTTCTTGCCGTTGCCGGTGGACTGCACGTGCATGATGGCGCGCTGGATCACGCGCTGGAAACCCAGGGTGGGCTGGGTGTCGACCTCGTCGGTGCCGGCCACCTGCGGGGTGTTGTCCTTGATGAAGTTGGTCAAGGACTTGCGCAGGTCGTCGATGTTGGCCGAGCAGGCGCGCAAGACCTCGGCGGCGCTGGGGTTGTCGAGCAGGGCCAGCAGCAGGTGTTCCACCGTGATGAATTCGTGCCGCTGCTGCCTGGCCTCAACGAAGGCCATGTGCAAGCTGACTTCAAGTTCCTGGGCAATCATGTGGCACGTCCTTTGTGCTGGGGGTCAGAATACGCGTCCTGAGACGAATGTAGGCTCTAGATTGGGCGTTTGAACGCTTATTCAACAGGTTCGCTCAAGCATTGCAAGGGGTGTCCCGCCGAGCGGGCGGCCTGCAGCACCTGATCTACCTTGGTACTGGCCACGTCGCGCGAATACACGCCGCAAACCCCTTTTCCCTCCAGGTGAATCTTCAGCATGATCTGGGTGGCCGTTTCTCGGTCCTTGCTGAAGTACTCCTGGATGACCTGCACGACGAATTCCATGGGGGTGAAGTCGTCGTTGAGCAGCACCACCTGGTACATCTGGGGCGGCTGGACGCGCTGGGTGCGCCGTTCCAGCACGACCGCATCGTCGCTGCCCGTCGCGGGCGGGGCCGCCGGGGTCTCTGGTTTCTTGGGTATCTGCGAAGCCATGAATTTCATTCTAGCGAGCGCACCGCGCCCCCAATGGCATCCGGGACACCGACCATTGGCCGGGCGACGGATACCGCCAGGGGCTATTGTGCGATCAGGGCGTGCGGCCTAGGCGCCAAGCAGCGCACGCAAAACCGGTCCAATTCCGCCCATCGGGCGCTGGCGTCGCAGGCGCGGCTCAGGATTTCTGCCGGTCGCCGATCGCTTGGGCCAGTTCCGCCTTGCGCATGGTGGAGCGGCCCCGGATGCCCAGGGCGGTGGCGCGCCGGTACAACTCGGCCCGGGTGTGGCCGATGCCGTCGACGCCCCCGTAGGTCTCGCCCCGGTTGCGGCGGGCGGCCGAGCGCGGGCCGGCCGAGCGCGGGTCCGAGGGGCCTTTGCGTCGCTTGGCCACCCAGCGGTCGTCCACCTTTTCGAAGCCGTGCTTGAGCGTGGCGAAGGCGGTGCGGCTGGCGCGCTCGCCCGGGCCGTATTGCTGCTCGGCGCTCAGCAGGGTTTTGGCGTAGGTGCGCTGGGCCTTGGGGGAAGACCGCTCCAGCGTGGCGGGCAGATCGACAGCGGCATGGGACTTTTTCATGGGGACTCCTGCATCGCGGGTTCGAAGGGCCCGCGATGGTGGGGCGGCAAGGCCTGTGCCCGGCCGCCACGGTGGCAGAGCCGTGGCACAGGCACATGGCTTGCCGCCCGCGGGGCCCTTTCGTTCACCGGAGATCCCGCCATGCCCTCCCTTCATCGCCGCCGCGCCATCGCACTCGCCACCCTGCCCCTGCTCTCGCTGCCGTCCTGGGCGCAGACAGGCGCCGCGTCCCCCTCTCCCCCGGCCGCCGCGCGCGCCACCCGGGCCGACAGCGGCTTCATGGAACAGGCCGCGCAGAACGGCCACGCCGAGATCGAGGCCAGTCGCCTGGCCGTGCAGAAAGCCAGCGACCCGCAGGTCCAGCGCTTCGCGCAGACCATGGTGGAGGAGCACACCCGACTGGCCGAAGAACTCGCCGCCCTGGCCCGCGCCAAGGGCGTGGACCTGCCGCGCGAAGCCTCGATGCTGCAGCGGGGCCGGCTCAAGCTGCTGTCCACCTCGGCGGGCGATACCTTCAACCGCCGCTACGTCGAGACGTTCGGCATCGGCGCCCACGAAGACGCCATCAAGCTGTTCGACAAGGCCGCTGCCCGGGCCGACGACCCGGACGTCAAGGCCTTCGCTTCGCGCGGCCTGCCCGGCCTGCAGCGCCACCTCACGATGGCGAAGGAGCTGCCCCCGCCCAAGGGCAGCGCCTCCAAAGGTTCATGAGCGCCGGCCGGCGGCGTCGGCACCGCCACCCGCCGGGCCACTGGCCTGCGACAGGCCGCCGCGCTCCGGCTTCGCGGGTCGCGAAATGTCCTGCAAAGCCTGGGCGGCGTCGCCTGGGCCGGCCTTCACCGCCACGTCGCCCAGGGACAGCAGGCCCACCAGGCGCTTGTCGTGGTCCACCACCGGCAGGCGGCGGATTTGCGCGTCGCACATCAGCTGCGCGGCTTCTTCGATGGACTGGTCCTCGTAACACCACTGCACGTGCGGGCTCATCACCTCGCTCAGGGTGGTGCGCTCGGGCGCCAGGCCCTGGGCCAGGCCCCGCACCACGAGGTCGCGGTCGGTCACCATGCCGAGCAGGCGCTGGCCGTCGCACACGGGGATGGAGCCGATCTCCATCTCTTCCATGGCCTGCGCCGCCAGACGCAGGGTGTCTTGCGGCGACAGGGTGCGCACGCCACGGGTCATCACTTCGCTGACTTGGTTCATGGGTAGGTCCTTTCCAAAGGCTTGAGGGAGGGGGTTCCGGTCGCTGGCAAGCGGCGCGCCCAGGGCACGCCAGCCACCGGGCACGCCGTTTGCCAGCCCGGAGCCACCATGCCGCCCACGCCGCCGCCCGCCCTGCCACGCCCCTCGCCCGCCTATCGCCGGGTGGTGCGGATCGGGCCGCTGGAGGCAGACGACTGGGGTCGCCTGCCGGGCTGGGTCGAACTGAGGGGTGCCGACCGGCCCGCGCTCGCGCGGCTGGCGTTTTCTACCCTGGTGCTGCTGTGAAGCGGCCCAAGCCCCATGGACACCGTGCTGCGCGTCGCCGTCATCTGCCTGTTCGTGCTGGTCGGTCTGCGCATCCTGGGCAAGCGCGAATTCGGCCAGCTCGCGCCGCTGGAGTTGGTGTCGCTGCTGATGATGCATGCGCGTCACGCCCGACGAGGTGTTCACCGAGATGCACAAGGCCGGTCTGCAGCGGCTGCAGGACGTGAAGTGGGCCGTGCTGGAACCCGACGGCGGCATCGCGATCCTGGCCCGCGACCCATCCCCCGATCACCTTCCCCACCCGCGCGACGAGCGCAAGAAAGCGGTATGACTTCCATGCACACCCCCCCTCCACCGCCGGTGCAGCCCCCGGCGCCGCCGCCCCTCACCGACCCCGTACCGCCGCCGATGGGCGATCCGCCGCCGGCACCGCCGGTGCCCGGCCCGACCGAACCCCCGCCTCCGGCGGGCGACCACCTCAGCCGCGCGGCGGCCCACCCGCCCTGATCGCCTCCGGCGACGGCGGCCGGGTATCGAGCAGATCCACACTGGCGCCGGGGTCTTCCTCGCCCACCGCCGAGCGGGCCGCCCAGTCCGCGTCGCCCAGTGGCGCCGCCCGGGCCGCGGTATCGCGACCCGGCCTCGCCAGCAGGCCGGCCATCTGGCGCAGCGCGCGTTGCCACAGGGAGAGGGTCGGCCTTGTCCGTTCCATCGCAGCGTCCTTGTCGCATGGAGCCGGCGGCCGCGGCGAACGTTCCTTTCCCGGCGCCGGCACCGATGACCGGGCGCCCACGCTTTCTTCTGGATACGCACACCATGAACCAATGGCGCTACGGTAAGGAAATGTCGAATGCGCAACGTTATGCCATTGCCCTGGTGATCGCCGTGCTCGCCGGCGCGCTGCACTGGCTGCTGTGGCCGTCGGTGGGCGCTCTGCGGCCCTTCGTGTTCTACCTGCCGGCGGCCGCCGTGGCGGCCGCCGCGCTGGGCCCGGGGCCGGGCGTGCTCTTGCTGCTCGCCGGAGCCATCGGCACCGGCTGGCCCCTGGCCGCGCTGGACGCCTGGACCAGCCCCACCGGCGCCGACCCGATGCGCCTGGCGCTGTACCTGCTGCTGGGCGGGCTGTTGGTCGGCCTGGGGGGGTCACTGCGCAACACGCGGGCGCGCGCGGCGCTGGCGGAAGACCGGCTCTCCATGGCCATCGAAGGCACGGGGATCGGCGTGTTCGACATCGACCTCGCCGCCCGGACCGTGCGGGCCTCGCCCGTGCTGGCCCGGCTGGCCGGCGCGCCGGTGTCGAATGGGGCCGTGCCCCTGCATGACTGGACCGCGCGCATCCCGCCCCACCTGCTGGCCGACAGCCGCGAGCACATCATGCGCCGATTGAAAGAGGGCGCGGCCTACTACGAGCGCGAACTGAGCGTGCCCTCGGCCGACGGCGCGCCGCCCCGGCAGCTGCTGCTGCGCGTGCACGTCGTCTGGCGCGGCCAACGCGCGGTGCGCCTGCGCGGCGCCTGCGTGGACGTCACCGAGCGCAAACGCGTCGACGCCCAGCTGGAGGCCGCGCGCGAACAGCTCGGCCAGCAGGTCGATGACCTGAACCACCTGCACGAACTGAGCACGCAATTGCTGGAGACGCCGCAGCTCGCGCAGCAGCTGAACATGATCCTGGCCGCGCTGGCGCACTTCCATGGCGCGCGCCGTGGCATGGTCGCGCTGTGCGAGCCCGGCGCGGACGGCCTGCGCGTCGAGGCCAGCCTGGGCTTCGACGAGGCCGCGCTGGCCATGGCCGAGGGCCTGAGCACCGGCGCCTGCGCCGAGGCCTGCCGCCAGGGCGCGCGCGTGGTGGTGGCAGACACCCGCACCAGCGAAACCTTCAAGGCCTGCCGCGACTTCTTCGAGACCCAGGCGATCCGCGCGGTCCACAGCACGCCCCTGATCAGTTCCCAGGGCCAGGTGCTGGGGGCGATCACCGTGCACCTGGACGAATCGCGCCCACCCACCGAGCGCGAGCGCCGCCTGGCCGACATCTGCGCCCGCAAGGCCGCCATGTTCACCGAGCGCGCGCGCACCCGGGACGAGCTGCTCGCCACGCAGGGGCGCTTCGAGGCGGTGCTCACGTCTTCCGGCGCGCCCTTCGTCATCCTGCGGCCCGTGCGGCAGGGCGAGCGCATCGTCGACTTTCTGTGGGTCTACCTCAACCGCGCGGCCGCGCACGCGCTGGACTGCGCCCCGGGCGAGGTGGTGGGCCAGCGCGTGCTGCAGAACCCGAGCTGCCGCTGGATGGGGCACCCCGCCTTCAGCTACTGCGTCACCGCCATCGAATCGGCCAGCACCTGCGAGTTCGACGCCGTCGACCACGCGGGCGCCGAGCCGCGCTGGCTGCACTGCATCGCCTCGCCCATCCCCGACGGCCTGGGCGTGTGGTTCACCGACATCTCCGAGCGCATGCGCAACGAACAGCTGCTGCGCGACAGCGACCGCCGCAAGGACGAGTTCCTGGCCACGCTCGCGCACGAGCTGCGCAACCCGCTCGCGCCCATCCGCCAGGCCACGCTGCTGGCCATGTCGCCGCACGCCAGCGAGGAGCAGAAACGCTGGAGCTGCGAGGTCATCGACCGCCAGGTCTCGCACATGGCCCTGCTGCTGGACGACCTGCTCGACATCTCGCGCATCACGCGCGGCGCGCTGGCCCTGCGCCGCTCGCCCACCGACCTGGCCGGCGTGCTGGCCTCGGCGGTGGAGACGGCCCGCCCGCTGATCGACGCCAAGGGGCATCAGTTGCTGAGCTTCGTCGATCAGCGGCCCACCGTGTTCGACGCCGACCCCCTGCGCCTGGCGCAGGTGGTGGGCAACCTGCTCACCAACGCCGCCAAGTACACCGACCCGGGCGGCACCATCGAGTTGCACGCCGGCCAGCGAGGCGACGCCATCGTCATCGAGGTGCGCGACAACGGCATCGGCATTCCGCCCGAGTCCATCCCCGAGGCCTTCCGCATGTTCACCCAGCTGCACCACGCCGGCGAGCGCACCAGCGGTGGGCTGGGCATCGGCCTGGCCATGTCCAAGGGGCTGGTGGAGCTGCATGGCGGCACGCTCACGGCCGCCAGCGACGGCGCCGGCCGGGGCAGCGTGTTCACCGTCCGCCTGCCGGCGGGCCCGGCCTGTCTGCCGGCGCCGGCCGGGGATGGCGAGCCGGCCGAGCGCGAGCGGCGGCGCCTGCGCGTGCTCATCGCCGACGACAACCGCGACGCCTCCGACACCCTGGCCGCCCTGCTGCAGGCCGACGGCCATGAGGTGCACATGGCCTACGACGGCAACGAGGCCGTGGCCCAGTGGCGCGAGGAGCGCCCCGACGTCTGCCTGCTCGACATCGGCATGCCCGGGCGCACCGGCCACCAGGTGGCGCGCGAGATCCGCCGCTCGCCCGGGGGCGGGGACACGCTGCTGGTGGCCGTCACCGGCTGGAGCCAGCTGCACGACCGCGAACTCGCGCTGGAGGCCGGCTTCGACCTGCACCTGACCAAACCCGTGAGTCCGCTGCAGATCAGCCACCTGCTCGACCACCAGCGCAGGCCTGCGGCCTCGGCCGCCGCGCCGTGAGGCCGGCGATGCGCGCGGCCTGGTCCTTCCTGCGCGAGGTCTACGCCGCCTGGCGCGACGACGGCGCCACCAGCATGGGCGCGGCCATCGCCTACTACGCGCTGTTCTCCGCCGCCCCCCTGCTGTTGATCGCGGTCTCGGTGGCCGGCCTGTTCTTCGGCGAGCGGGCGGCCACCGGTGAACTCACGCACCGCCTGGCGCCCCTCATCGGCGAGGCCCCGGCGCGCTCGGTGCAATCCGTGCTGCAAGCCCTGCACCGGCCCGAGGCGGGTTGGGCGGGACTGGCCGGTGGCGCCGCCCTGCTGTTTGGCGCCACCACCGTGCTGGCCGAGCTGCAGTCCGCGCTGGACCGCATCTGGCGCAGCGAATCGCTGCCGCCGCCGCCCTGGTGGGTGGGCCTGCGCGCGCGGGCGCTCGCCGTGTTGGCCATACTGGCCTGCGGCCTGCTGCTGATGGGCTCCATCGCGCTGAGCGCGGCGCTGGCCGCGGCCGCCACCTGGTGGTGGCCCGCCTGGCTGGCGCCCGGACTGCCGGGGCTGGCCGAGGCCTTCAACTTCACCCTCAGCCTGGCCCTCATGACCGCCGTGTTCGCCGCGCTCTACAAAGGCATGCCGCGCCTGAGCCTGCCGTGGCGCGACATCTGGCTGGGCGCGGCCGTGGCGGCGCTGCTGTTCTCGCTCGGCAAGACCGCGCTGGGCTGGTACATCGGCGGCAGCGCCGTGCTCTCCGCCTTCGGCGCGGCGGCCTCGCTGGTGGCGCTGCTGATGTGGGTGTACTTCTGCGCCCAGGTCTTCCTCATCGGCGCCGAGTTCACCTGCGTGTCCGCGCGCCGGCGTGGGCAGCGCGGGCCACGGGGCGATTGAGCCGGGCCGCCGAGGGCCTCCAACGCCCGCCTCGACCGCCTGTCGGCCGGTCGCGTGTCACGGGGCGATGTCCGCGAGGCATCGGGCCGCGGGGGGCAAGCGGCGTGCCCGACGCGCTCACATATCGAAACAGACGCTGGCCCATGCGGCGCCCATGATGGCCGGTCCAGTCCCGTGACAACCAAGACCGACAGGGGGAACGCCACGAATGAACCATGTGCTGATCGTTGACGACGACACCGACTCCGCCACCACGCTGCGCGAACTCGTGCGCGCCGACCGCTTCTCGGTGGCCGTGGCCCACACCCTGCGCGACGCGCGCCGCCAGATCGCCCTGCAGCCGCCGGACCTGGTGCTGCTCGACCTGCAACTGCCCGATGGCAACGGCCTCGATCTGTTCTCCGACCCTCAGCTGATCAACGACTCCGACATCGTGCTCGTCACCGGCCACGCGAGCCTGGACTCGTCCATCGAAGCCATGCGCCGCGGCGCGGCCGACTACCTGGTCAAGCCCATCGCCATGCAGCAGCTGCAGCGCGTGCTCACGCGCTGCGGCGCCCGGCCCGCCAGCGAGGCCGCGCCGGCGCCGGCCCCCACGCCGCGCGACCCCGCCGCCGACGGCGGCCGCTTCGGCCTGCTGTGGGGCCAGAGCCCCGCCATGCGCCGGGTCTACGAACAGATCCACCGCGTCGCGCCCACCTCGGTCACGGTGCTGATCACCGGCGAAAGCGGCAGCGGCAAGGAGCTGGTGGCGCAGACCGTGCACGGCTTCAGCCGCCGCCACGCGGGCCCCTTCCTGGCGGTGAACTGCGGCGCCATCTCGCCCCACCTGATGGAAAGCGAGATCTTCGGCCACGAGAAAGGCAGTTTCACCGGCGCCGACCGTCAGCACCTGGGCTTCTTCGAGCGCGCCGGTGGTGGCACCCTGTTCCTCGACGAAATCACCGAGATGCCGCTGGACCTGCAGGTCAAGCTGCTGCGCGTGCTGGAAACCGGCCGCTTCATGCGCGTGGGCTCCACGCAGAGCATCCAGACCGACGTGCGCATCATCGCCGCCACCAACCGCGTCCCGCACGAGGCCGTGGCCCAGGGCAAGCTGCGCGAGGACCTGCTCTACCGCCTGGCGGTCTTCCCGATCGAACTGCCGCCGCTGCGCGAGCGCCTGGACGACGTGCCCCTGCTCGCGCGGCACTTCCTGGAAGACATCTCGCGCCGCGAAGGCGCGGTACGGCGCTTCGACGCCTCGGCCCTGCGCCAGCTCGCGGCCTACCCCTGGCCCGGCAACGTGCGCGAGTTGCGCAACGCCGTGCACCGCGCCTATGTGATGGCCGACGGCGAGTCCATCGACGCGCAGTGGCTGCCCCTGCCCGCCGCCGAAGCGGCCCCGGCCCTGCCCGGCCCCGGGGGCACACCCGCCATCACGCTGCCGGTCGGCGTATCGATGGCGCAGGCCGAGCGCCTGCTGATCGAGGCCACGTTGAACGCGTGCCAGCAGCAGAAGGAGCGCACGGCCGCCGTGCTGGGCATCAGCCTGAAGACGCTCTACAACCGGCTCAAGGAATACGCGGGCGAGCCACCGGCGCGGCCTTGAACGGGCTGCCCGGTGCGGGCGGCCCGGCCGCCCAAGCAGCGCGGGCCGCGCCCGTGCGATTCACTCCGCCATCGCCCGGGCCTGGTCGCGCAGCGCCCTCACCTGCGTGTGGTTGCGCTTGGCGCCTTCGTGCTGGCGCTCGACCACCACGCGCACATCGGGCGGCAGGTCCTTGGCCAGGGCCTCGCGGTAGCGTTCGATGGCCACGTCCTCGCCGCGCTCGGCTTCCTCGAGCATGGTGACGTCGCTGTAGCCGGCGAGCGTGCCCTTGACCGCGACCCAGCCGCGGTGCGCGGCACCGGCGACCGACCCACGATCCTGCGCGTTGCCACCCAGCTGCAGCACCAGGGCCTGCAGCTCGGAAGCCGCCTGGCGGCACTCCTCGGCGCGCGCCAGGAACAGGCGCTGCAGTTCGGCGGCGTGCAGGTGCTCGCCCGTGCTGCGGAAGCCGAACTCGCCGTCCTTGCAGGTTTCAATCAGGTCGTTCAGGCAGTTGATCAGTGCTTTCTGGTCCATGGTGGTGTGTCCTCGAAGGGGTTGAACAAGGTCACGCGCGCAGTCGCGGTGCGCGACACGCTCATGGGGCACATGGCGTGCCCGCCCCCGGCGCGGCAGGCCGCCCCTCCGCCGACGCCGGCCGCAGCGCCGCCATCAGCACCGCTGGCGCGCAAGGCTTGCGCAGCACGGGGAAGTTCTCCCCCTCGGCCAGCGCGTCGCCCTGCGCGCTGATCAGCACCACGCGCACGCCGGGCCAGCGCCGGCGCACGGTGCGCGCCAGGCCCAGGCCGTCGAGTGCGCCGGGCATGGTCAGATCGGTCAGCAGCACGTCCACGGCCGGCCCGCGCTCCAGCCGCTCCAGTGCCTGGGCGGCGTGCGCGGCGCGCTCCACGCGCGCGCCCATGCTTTCAATGAGCGCCACCGTCACGTCGCCGAGCGCGTCGTTGTCCTCGGCCAGCAGCACGCGGGCGCGCAGCGGCGCCAGCCCGTCGCCACCCGCCGCGGTCTTCAG
>NZ_MKSS01000179.1:0-2441 GCF_001897365.1 Hydrogenophaga sp. 70-12 | reverse complement strand
GTACGACGAGATCGAGCTGTTGCTGAAGGTCGGCGAGTACAAGAAGGGCGCCGATCGGGTGGCCGATGTGGCGATCGAACGCCGCGAGGCCATCAACGCCTTTTTGCGGCAGCCCGTACACGAGTTGTCGGGCTTCGACGCCGCGATCAAGCAACTGCGGACCCTGGCGGCCTGAGCCGCCCAGCGGGCCCTTGCATTTCCCTTCTTGCCCGCGGCCGTCGGCCGCTGCATCGGTGGTACCGTTGTACCGGTCGTGCGACCGAACGGTCGGATCATGTCTCCGTTGCATGGACTGTCAAATTTGACAGGGGTGAAGTTGGAGATTCAAAGATTTTGAGGTAAAATTGAGGCGGGTGCCGAGAGGCGCCTCCCGCTTTTCCTCCCTGAGCGGGTGCCTTAGTGTGTGACAGCAAAAAGGCTTCCCAACCCGGCCCCTGGCCGGGTTTTTTTTGTCCATTCGCCTGCTGAGAGGGTGTTGGATCGCGCGAACTACACTGCCCGGATGCTCTGGGTCAAAGCCTTTCACATCGTGTTCGTGGCCAGCTGGTTTGCTGGCCTGTTCTACCTCCCGCGCGTCTTTGTGAACCTGGCCATGGTGCCGCCCGAAAGCGTGGCCGAACGGGCGCGCCTGCTGCTCATGGCGCGCAAGCTGCTGCGGTTCACCACCTTGCTGGCGGTGCCGGCGCTGGCGCTGGGGCTGTGGTTGTGGCTGGGGTATGGCATCGGGCGGGGGCCGGGCAATGGCTGGATGCATGCCAAGCTGTTCGTGGTGGTGCTGGTGCTGGGCTACCACCACGCCTGCGGCGTCTTGTTGCGGCGCTTCGAGCGCGGGGCGTCGCGGCACGGCCATGTCTGGTTCCGCTGGTTCAACGAGGCGCCGGTGCTGCTGCTGGTGGCAGCGGTGGTGCTGGTGGTGGTCAAGCCCTTTTGAGCGCCGGCGCCATGGTCACGGGCTCTCGGACGTCGGCCTGGCCTTTGGCCGTGCTGTACGCGGGCCTGATCGCTTATGCCAGTCTTTACCCCTTCACGGGCTGGCGCGTCCAGGGCGTGGAGCCCTGGTCCTGGTTGTGGGCGCCGTGGCCGCAGTACTGGACGGGTTTCGACCTCTGGACCAACTTCGTGGGCTACGTGCCGCTGGGCGCCTTGATGGTGGGGGCCGCCCTTCGGCTGGGCTGGCGCCGCGGGGCATTCTGGTGGGGGGCCGGCGGTGCCGTGGTGCTGTCGGGCCTCGTCGAGAGCCTGCAGACCTTCTTGCCGGGGCGCGTGCCCTCCAACGTGGACTTCGGCCTGAATTCGACCGGGGGCGCGCTGGGCGCCGGTCTCATGGTCCTGCTGGACCGCTGGGGCGTGCTGGCGCGCTGGGGCCGCTTTCGCGACGGTTGGTTCGCGCCCGGGGCGCACGGCGGGCTCGTGCTGCTGGCGCTGTGGCCGCTGGCTCTGCTGTACCCGGCTGCGGTGCCCTTTGGGTTGGGGCAGGTGGCCGATCGCCTGATGCTGGCGCTGGCCGACTGGCTCGGCGACACCCCGTTCCTTGCCTGGTTGCCGACGCGTGCGGAGCCGGTGGTGCCGCTGAGTCTGCTGACGCAGGCATTCTGCGTGGCGCTGAGCCTGCTGGCGCCCCTGCTCATGGCCTTCGGCGACATGAAGGGCGGGTGGCGGCGGGTGCTGTTCCTGCCGCTGTTCTTTGGCGGCGCCACGCTGGTCGCGGGGCTGTCGTCGGCGCTGACGCACGGGCCGGTCCATGCCTGGGCCTGGCTCAGTCCTGTGGCGGTGGTCGGCATGCTCGCGGCCTTGGTGGTGGGGTTGGCCTGCCTGCCCCTTCCCCGGCGGATGTGCCACGCCCTGATGCTGCTGTGCTTGGCCGTGGCGCTCTCGCTGCTCAATCGCGCACCCGAGGTGCCCTACATGGTGCAGTCGCTCGAGGTCTGGGAGCAAGGGCGTTTCATCCGCTTTCACGGCCTGTCGCAGTGGTTGGGGTGGCTGTGGCCTTTCGCTGCCATTCTGTTCGGGCTGCGGGCCGTGGCGCGTCCGCCAGGACACCAGGAGGCAGCGGCCTAGAATCGCGTCATGGCCGATGGCACCGCTACCCCTCCCGCTTCCTACTATCAGCGGCACATTTTTTTCTGCCTCAATCAGCGTGAAGGTGGCGAAGCCTGCTGCGCCGACCACAAGGCCGAAGACGCTTTTGCCCGTTGCAAGTCGCGCGCCAAGGCCCTCGGCCTGCTCGGGCCGGGCGGCGTGCGCGTCAACCGCGCGGGCTGTCTTGACCGTTGCGCGGGTGGCCCGATCGCAGTGGTGTACCCGGAGGCCGTCTGGTACAGCTATGTCGATCAAGCGGACATCGATGAAATCGTCGAGTCGCATCTGCGCGATGGCGTCGTGGTCGAGCGGCTGCTGACGCCTCCCGACGTGGGTCGCTGAGGTGAACGCGCAAACCGAAT
>NZ_MKSS01000178.1:0-2929 GCF_001897365.1 Hydrogenophaga sp. 70-12 | reverse complement strand
GTGGGCGCCGGCACCTTCCAGCCGGTGAAGACCGAGAACATCGCCGAGCACACCATGCACGCCGAGTGGTACCGCGTACCCGAGGCCACCATCGCCGCGATCGACGCCTGCCGCGCGCGCGGCGGGCGTGTGGTGGCGGTGGGCACCACCACCGTGCGCACGCTGGAGAGCTGGGCCGCCTTCGGCCGCACCGAGGGCGATACGCAGATCTTCATCACGCCGGGCTTTCACTTCCAGGTGGTGGACCGGCTGATCACCAACTTTCACCTGCCCAAGAGCACGCTGATGATGCTGGTGAGCGCCTTCGCCGGGTATCAGCGCGTGATGGCGCTGTACCGCCATGCCATCGAACAGCGCTACCGCTTCTTCAGCTACGGCGACGCCATGCTGCTGTGCCGGCGCTGACCCCGCGGCGGCTCAAGGCGTTTGCAGCCGGCTGATGTACTCGATCAGCGTCAGTATCCTTGCGCGCACCACCTCGGCCGGCTCGTAGAGGCCGCGCGCCTCGCGCAGGCGCTGCCCCTCCTCGATGCGGTACTCCCGTCCCCAGACGGGCATGTCGCGCACCCCGTGGCTGGGTATGGCGGCGGTGCCCTCGATCACCGCATACATGCGGTTGACCGGCAGCACGCCGCCGTTCTTCTTCGCCAGTTGCGACAGATCCGGCGGACTCTTCTGCAACAGGCCGCCGAGCGGACCGTTGCCCTTGCCGTCCACGCCATGGCACGCGGCGCAGTTGTCGGTGAACTCCAGTTTGCCCAGGTCAACGCTGGCCTGGGGGGCCTGCGCCTGCGCGGCCAGGGTGCCCAGCAGACCGGCCGCCACGGCCGCGTACTTGATCGACTTCTTCATGGGATGCCTCCAGTGGGGTTGAAGCGAAGGCCTCACCACCAAGCCGCAGTGGCGAACCCTCGAATTCATCCTAGGAGGCGCCGGTGCCACCCATGTTGACGCGGCGCAAGTTGCGGGCGCCGCCCCCGCCCGCCTCAGCCCAGGTCCAGGTAGACCCGCCCGCCCTCCACCTTCACCGGCCAGGTCTTCACGGCCTCGGTGGCCGGCGCGCAGGTGGGCGCGCCGCTGCGCACGTCGAAGCGGCCCTGGTGGAAGGGGCACTCGATCTCGTGGCCCTCCAGGAAGCCGTCGCAGAGCTTGGCGTGGCCGTGCGTGCAGAGGTTGTCGGTGGCGAACACCTCGCCGTCGATCGCGAACAGGGCGATGTCGTGGCCCTCGGGCGCGACGGGAATGCCGGCGCCCTCGAACAGGTCGGCCTCGGCGGCCACGTCGGTCCATTGGGGGGTGGTCATGGCGTGCTCCTGCGTCGCGGCGTCAATCGGGCGTCAGGCCGGCGCGCTGGATCACCGGGCGCCAGCGCGCCTCTTCCTCGCGCATGAAGCGCCCCAGCTGCTCCGGGGTGCTGGCGATGACGTCGAAGTACTGGGCCTTGAGTTTCTCGGTGACCTCGGGCTCGCGCAGCACGGCCACCAGGGCCTGGTTCAAACGCTGCACGATGGCCGGCGGCGTGCCGGCCGGCGCCATGTAGGCGAACCAGGGCGCGGCCTGGATGTCGGGCACGCCCGACTCCTTGAGCGTGGGCACCTCGGGCAGCAGCGGCGAGCGCTCCGCCGACGTAATGGCCAGCACCTTGAGCTTGCCGGCCTTGGCTTGCGGCATCACGGTGGCGCCGGGCAGGCAGGCGAAGTGCACGTCCCCCTGCAGCATGGCCGTGACCGCCTGCGAGGACGAGGCGTACGGGATGTGCACCGCGAAGGACTTGGTCTTGAGCTTGAGCAGTTCCACGCCCAGGTGCGAGATGGAGCCGTTGCCGGTGGAGGCGAAGTTGTACTGGCCCGGGCGCGCGCGCAGGGCGTCCAGCCAGCCCTTGACCGAGTCCACGCCCATGCTGTTGGCCGCGGCGCAGACGTTGGGCGACGTCACGGCCAGCGTCACCGGCGCCAACTCGCGGAACGGGTCGTAGCGCAGGTTCTTGTAGAGGATGGTGTTGTAGACCAGGGGCGCGTTGACCGAGAGCAGGAAGGTCTGCCCGTCGGGCGCGGCCTTGGCCACGTACTCGGTGCCCGAGTTGCCGCCGGCGCCGGGCCGGTTCTCCACGATGAAGGCCTGGCCCAGGCGGGCCGTCAGGCGCTCGTTGACGAGGCGCGCCAGGATGTCGGGCGAGGAGCCCGGGCCGTAGGGCACCACCACGCGCACCGGGCGCTGCGGCCAATCGGCGGCCGGGGCCGCCTGGGCCAGGGCCTGCCCGGCGGCGCCGGCGAGCGTGAGGCCGGCGAGCAGCGCGGCGCAGCGGTTCTGGATGCGGTTCATGTCGGGTCTCCGGTTTCGACGTCGCTCATCTGGGTGAAGTCTGTCTGTTCTCGCGCGATGAAGCCCGCGATCAGCGCGCGGTAGCAGGCCTCCACCACCTCGGGGTAGGCGCCGTGGCGCTCGGCCAGGGCCAACACCTTGTCGATCACCTGCTGCTGGCGCGCCGGCGCCGACACCTGGAAGGCGTCGCGCTTGAAGCGGGCCGCGTCCTTCACATAGCGCCCGCGCTCGGCCAGCAGGGCCACGATCTTCTGGTCCAGTGCGTCGATGTTCTCGCGCACCTCGGCCAGGTTGCGGCACAGGGGCACGTAGGCCGGGTCGTTGAAACGCCTCAGCGGCCCGCCGTGGGGATCGGGCTCTTGGTTGTTCTGGGTCATATCGGGTAGATGATGGCGTTGGGGATCATTTCGCTGTCGTACACGCACAGCCGCTGCGCGAACTTCAGGCCCTGCGACGTGCGCACCACCACGTCGAGGTAGCGCCCGACGTTGAACACGGTGCTCGGGCCGTCCAGCTTGGTGCGGAACACCGCGTAGTTGGCCTCGCAGTGCAGCGCGCCCTGCTCGTCCATCCGTCGCACCAGCGGCGCACCCACGACGTGGCGCTG
>NZ_MKSS01000177.1:0-12933 GCF_001897365.1 Hydrogenophaga sp. 70-12 | reverse complement strand
AAGCGCGGCGCATCGGCCAGGTACTTGGGCTTGCCGTCGCGCAGCGTGAGGCGCGCGAAGATGCCCGCGACCTTGAGGTGGCGTTGCAGGCCCATCCACTCCACCGCGCGGTAGAAGGCGCCGAAGTCGGCGTGCCAGTCCTCGAAGTCCATGAGGCCGAGCTTGCGCGCCTGTTCCCAGTAACGCACGGTGACATCGATGACGAAGTCCTCCTCCCAGCTGAGGAAGGCGTCGCGCATGAGGCTGGCGATGTCGTAGGCGATGGGGCCGTGCAGCGCGTCCTGGAAGTCGAGCACGCCGAGCTGCGTGGCCGGCGTATCGCCGCGCTCGCGCAGCACCATCAGGTTGCGCGGCATGAAGTCGCGGTGCACGTAGACCGTGGGCATGGCCAGCACGCGGGCCACGATCAGGTCGAAGGTTTTTCGCAGGACCTGCTGCTGGCTGTCGTCCAGGACGAGGCCCTTGTGTTGCCCGAGGTACCAGTCGGGGAAGAGCTGCAGTTCGCGGCGCAGCACGGCCTCGTCGTAGGGCGGCAGCACGCCGGGGCGGCTGGCCTGCTGCCAGGGCAGCAAGGCGGCCAGGGCGTCGCGGTAGAGGTCCGCGTTGGCCTGGGGTTGCGCGGCGTCGATGACGTCCAGCATGGTCTGCGTGCCCAGGTCGTCGAGCAGCAGGAAGCCGTGGGCCCGGTCCCAGTCAAGCACCTGCGGCACGCGCAGGCCGGCCGCGCACATCAGCTCGGCGATGCGCACGAAGGGCTCGCTGTTTTCCTTGTCGGGCGGCGCGTCCATCACGATCGCGCTGCCACCGGCCTCGTCGTCCAGCCGCAGGTAGCGGCGAAAGCTCGCGTCGGCCGAAGCCGGGCGCAGGCTGGCGGGGACCAGGCGATGTTGGCGCGCCAGCGGCGCGAGCCAGGAATGGAAGGCCGCCTCGCGCTGCGGGTCGGCCCACGCGACGGTCGTCGGCGGCGGGGTCATGGCTGGGGGAGGTGGGGGGCTGGGCGCCAGGCCCGAGACGGGCCCCGTGGAATAATCCGGCGGATTCTACAAACGCCTCCAACGCCAGCGTGCGCGGCCCGAACGCCGCCGGGCCCGATCTTGAAACGCCGCACCCTTCCGTCTCGTTCTCCTGTCCGGTACGCGCTCGCGCCGGTGGCCGCGGCGGTGGTCGGCGCCTGCCTGGCCAGCGCCGCGCAGGCGCAGGACAAGGGCCTCACGCTGCGCCCCAGCCTGCGCTTGCAGGAGCAGTTGCCGGCCGACGTGCGCAGCCAGGCGCCCACGTTCGTCTCCGGCCAGCGCATCGAAGGCCACACCGGCGAGTCCACCACCGTCGAGGGCGAGGCCGAGCTGCGCCGCCACGACACCGTGATCCGCGCCGACCGCCTGAGCTTCGACGAGGGCACGCGCGAGGCCCATGCCGAAGGCAACGTGCTCGTCAACCGCAGCGGCGACCGGTTCATGGGCCCCGAGCTGCGGCTCAACGTGGACACCTTCAAGGGCTACTTCGACCAGCCGCAGTTCGAGCTGCTCAACAACAACGGCCGCGGCGACGCCGCGCGCATGGACTTCCAGGACCAGGACCATTCCACCGCGCACCAGGCCCGCTACAGCACCTGCCCGCGCGTGCCGGGCGCCGACTGGATGCCGGCCTGGCTGGTGCGCGCCAACCGCATCGAGTTCGACAACGTGGAGCAGGTCGGCACGGCCTATGGCGGCGCGCTCGAATTCAAGGGCGTGCCCATCCTGGGGGCGCCCTACTTCACCTTCCCGCTGAGCGACCAGCGCAAGTCGGGCCTGCTGCCGCCGGCCATCAACCTGGACAACCTGAGCGGCCTCGAGCTCACGCTGCCCTACTACCTCAACCTGGCGCCGAACTACGACCTGACGCTGTTCCCCACGCTGATGACCAAGCGCGGGATCGACATCGGCGCCGAGTTCCGCTACCTGCAGCCCGACTACACCGGCCGCCTGCGCGGCTCGTTCATGCCCTCGGACCGCCTGCGCGGCGAGGACCGCTGGAGCTACACGCTGCAGCACACGCAGGCCCTGAGCAACGCCCTCAACCGCCTGGGCGGCAGTGGCAGTTCCGGCCTGTCGCTCAACCTCAACCGGGTGAGCGACGACAACTACTGGCGCGACTTCCCGCGCGCCTCGGCCACGCTGACGCAGCGCCTGCTGCCCAGCGACGCCGTGGTCAGCTGGGGCAAGGGCCCCTGGTCGGCCTCGGCCGGTGTCTACACCTGGCAGACGCTGCAGGACATCGATACGCCGATCACGCCGCCCTACGACCGCCTGCCCTCGCTGGGCCTGAACTATGGACTGAGCGACCTGAACTGGGGCGGCCTGTCGGGCCGCGGCGCGGTGTCGGTCTACGGCGAGTACACGCGCTTCGAGTCCGATCCCCTGCTCACCGGCCAGCCCAACGGCGAGCGCGCAATGGCCGTCGCGACCATCAGCCACCGCTTCCAGACGCCGGGCTGGTTCATCGAGCCGCGCGCGCGGCTGCACAGCACGCAGTACAACTTCGACCAGCCGCTGGCCAATGGCCAGCGCAGCGCCTCGCGCGCCGTGCCCACCGTCAGCCTGGACAGCGGCCTGGTCTTCGAGCGCGACGCCAGCTACTTCGGCCGCGCCTTCCTGCAGACCCTGGAGCCGCGCGCCTACTTCACCTGGACGCCCTACCGCGACCAGAGCTTCCTGCCCAACTACGACTCGGCCGCGACCGACTTCAACCTCGCGACCATCTACTCCGACAACGTCTTCACCGGCAACGACCGCATCTCCGACACGCGCGGTGTCACCCTGGGCGTGAGCTCGCGCCTGCTCGACCCCGGCACCGGTGCCGAGATCGTGCGCCTGGGCATCGCGCAGCGCTACCTGCTGGCCGACCAGGACGTCACGCTGCCCGGCGGCACCCCCGTGCAGGAGCGCTTCAGCGACGTGCTGCTGGCCGCGCGCGTGCAGTGGACGCCGCGCTGGCTGTTCGACACCACCTTCCAGTACAACCCCAGCAGCAACGAGTCCGTGCGCACCACCGTGAGCGCGCGCTACACGCCCGGGCCCTACCGCGTGCTCAGCGCCGCCTGGCGCCTGCAGCGAGGCGCCTCCGAGCAGTTCGACATTGGCTGGCAGTGGCCGCTGAGCGGCATCTTCGGCCGCAGCCCCGAGGCCGTGCCCGGCCAGGCCCTCGGCCCCGGCCAGTGGTATGGCGTGGGTCGCGTCAACTACAGCGTGCCCGACCGCAAGATCGTCGATCTGGTGGCTGGCTTTGAGTACGATGCCGGCTGCTGGATCGGGCGCGTGGTGCTCGAAAGGCTCCAGCGCAGCGCGGCCTCGGCGAACCAACGCATCCTGTTCCAGCTCGAATTCACGGGCTTCACGCGCCTCGGCTCCAACCCGCTGCAGACCCTCAGGGACAACGTGCCGCGCTACCAATACCTGCGCGAAGAAATCAACCCGCCGAGCCGGTTCCAACGTTATGACTGACCGCCCTTTCCTGACCGCTATTGCCTTGGGCCTGGCCCTGCTGTGGCCCGCCACCGTGCCGGCGCAGACCCTGCGCACCCCGGGCGGCCTCACCCTGCCCTCGGCCACCGCGCCCGCCGCGGGCAGCCGCACGGCCGACTACATCGTCGCCCTGGTCAATTCCGAGCCCGTCACCAACCACGAGGTGCGTCAGCGCCTGCGCCAGGTCGAGCAGACCATCGCGCAGCGCAACATCACCAACGCCCCGCCGCGCGAGGTGCTGCTGCGCCAGGTGGTCGAGCAGCTCATCAACGAGCGCGCGCAGTTGCACCTGGCCCGTGAAAGCGGCCTGCGTGTGAGCGACGCCGAGATCGATCAGGCCGAGCAGAACATCGCCGCCCAGAACAGCCTGAGCCACGAAGAGTTCCGCCGGCGGCTGCGCGCCGATGGCTACGACATCAACCGCTTCCGCGAGGAGCTGCGCCAGCAGCAGCTGCTGCAGCGCCTGCGCGACCGCGAAGTCGATTCGCGCGTGCGGGTGACCGACGCCGACATCGACGAGTACCTGCGCGAACAGAAGGGCAGCAGCGGCATCGAAAACCTCGAACTCAACCTCAGTCACGTGCTGGTGCTGGTGCCCGAGAACGCCAGCGAGGCCTTGGTGGCCGAGCGCCAGGCGCGCGCGCAGCGCGTGGCCGAGCGCGCCCGCGCCGGCGAGGACTTCGCCGCGCTCGCGCGTGAGTTCTCCGACGCCGCCGAGCGCGTCAATGGCGGCGAGTTTGGCTGGCGCTCGGCCAGCCGGCTGCCCGATCTTTTCGTGAGCAGCACGCGCGACCTGGCGCCGGGCGCCATCGCCGGCCCGCTGCGCAGCCCGGCCGGTTTTCACGTGCTCAAGGTGAACGACAAGCGCCAGGCCGGCATGCCCTCCATGAGCGTGACGCAGACGCGCGCCAGCCACATCCTGCTGCGGCCGAGCGCGCAGCTCACGCCCGAGGCCGCCATCGCGCGCCTGAGCGATTTCCGCCAGCGCATCGCGGCAGGCACGGCCAACTTCGAAACGCTGGCGCGCGAGAACAGCCAGGACGGCTCGGCCGCCAACGGCGGCAGCCTGGGCTGGGCCCTGCCCGGCCAGTTCGTGCCCGAGTTCGAAGAGGCCATGAACCGCCTGCGCCCGGGCGAGGTTTCCGAACCCATCGTCTCGCGCTTCGGCGTGCACCTCATTCGCGTCGACGAGCGCCGCAACGTGCAACTCGACGAGAAACAGCAACGTGAGCGCCTGCGCATGGTCGTGCGCGAGCAGAAGATGGGCGAGGCGCTGGCGCTGTGGGCGCGCGACGTGCGCTCGCGCGCCTACGTCGAGATGCGCGAAGACCCGCAGCCGTGAAGCACATCGCGCGCAAGCGCTTCGGGCAGCACTTCCTCACCGACACCGGCGTCATCGACGCCATCGTGCGCGCAATCGATCCGCGTCCCGGCCAGCCCATGGTCGAGATCGGCCCGGGCCTGGCGGCGCTCACGCAGCCGCTGGTGGAGCGGCTCGGCCGCTTGACGGTGATCGAACTCGACCGCGATCTCGCGGCGCGGCTGCGCGACCACGGTCAGTTGGACGTGGTCGAGTCCGACGTGCTGCAGGTGGATTTCAGCGCCTTGCGCGCGGCCGCGTCCGGCCCCTTGCGGGTGGTTGGCAACCTGCCCTACAACATCTCCACGCCTATCCTCTTTCACCTGCTCGAGCACGTCGCTGCCGTGCAGGACCAGCACTTCATGCTGCAGAAGGAGGTCATCGACCGCATGGTCGCCGCGCCCGCCACGGCCGACTACGGGCGCCTGTCGGTGATGCTGCAGTGGCGCTACGCCATGGAGAACGTGCTGTTCGTGCCGCCTGAGGCCTTCGATCCACCGCCGCGCGTCGACAGCGCCGTGGTGCGCATGTTGCCCTTGGCCGAGCCACCGGTTCTTGATCCGAAGCACTTGGCCGAACTCGTGCAAGTCGCCTTCAGCCAGCGCCGCAAGCTGCTGCGTCACACGCTGGGCAAGTGGCTGGAGCAGCGCAACGCGGCCGGAAGTTTCGATCTGCAGCGCCGGGCCGAGGAGGTGTCCGTGGGCGAATACGTCGCACTGGCGCAAACCACGCAGGCATGAAAAAGCCCCGACAAGTGTCGGGGCTCATCCAGTGGCACCGAGGATCCGGCTTCGCCGGTCCTCAGGTGCCGCCCCCCGTGGGGGGTGACGCGCCGCTGGCGCGGCGCGGGGGGCGTTGTTCACGCCGCGGCGAGCCAGTACCCGGCGTTGAATGGGCTGCTCATGCGCAGCGCCTGCGGGCTCACGTCGAGGATTTTGTCCGTCGGCATGGGTTCCTCGTTCTGCACTTCGATCGGCTCCTCGCCCTTGGGGCTGCGCGCCACCGAGAAGGAATAGAAGCAGCGGAACGGGATCTTGCGGTCGCTCCAGTAGTCGGCGGCGTCGCGGAAGATGTCGAGCAACTGCTCGCGCGCTTCCTTGTCGAACTTGCTGTGCGCGGGGATGTGCTCAAGCACCACGATGAAGCCGGTCTGCGGGCCAGACTTGTGGACCATGTCGGTCATGCAGTCGTACAGCGCATCGAAGTTCTTGCCGAAGTGCGCGGGCAAGGTGTACTGGGCGGCAATCAACTCCAGCACGTCCTGCTTGCTCTGCGCCTTGGCCAGGTTGGCGTAGAGGAAGTGGTGGCCGAGGTACTCGGCCGCCGCTTGCAGGTCTTTCACGCCATAGGCGCGAATCGACTGAACGATGTTGGGTCGCACATTACGAAGTGGCGTGTCCATCTCCGCGTCTCTTTCACAGTCAAAGGTTGAAATACCGATCGATCGCCGGAGGCTCACTGCACGATGCGCTTGAAGCTCGAGTAGTGGTCCTCGGTGTAATAACAGGCATCAGGCGCGGCGGGCCGCGCGCCGCCACACACAATACGCCGCGCTCCCCGGTGGTTCAAACCCGGAGTGGGTACGGTGTATTCCCGGTAGTACCCCCGCTGTTCCCTGGGCAGCAGACCCTCGCGATTGAAGAAGACAGTGCCGTCTTTTTCGTAGCGAAAGGGCCCACCCTGGCGGATCTGGCCCAGAACCTGCTGACCCTGCGTTGGCAGGGCCGATACCGACATGGACGCGGCAGGGGCGAGGACGGGGGACTCGGGGCCGCGGGCCTGCACCAAAAAGGTGCTTGCGCTGGCGACCACAGTGGCCGCGACAGCCGCAAATAAGCCGGCTTTTCCCCTGCCCCAGTGCTGGCGTACCCGCCGCAAATCCATGAGGTTGGCTTGCTCCTGATGCGGGTCAACCCTGGGCCAATGTCCTGGGGTTAACCCTGAATTCAAGCGCGAGAGTGTGCCCTAACCGGCGCCAAAACGCAAGCGAATGCCTAAAAAACAGGCAGTCGGCAGGGCGAAAACCGTCAAAAAAAGTTAGCGCCCGCTTTGCTTGAATGCCCTAGCGTGCCACGTTGGCGTCCGCCACTGTCAGGGCCGTCATGTTGACGATGCGGCGCACGGTGGCGCTGGGCGTCAGGATGTGCACCGGCTGAGCGGCACCGAGCAGCACCGGGCCGATGGCGATGTTGCCGCCGGCCGCCGTCTTCAGCAGGTTGTAGGCGATGTTGGCCGCATCGATGTTCGGCAGCACCAGCAGGTTGGCCACGCCCTTGAGGGTGGAATTGGGCATGAGCGCGGCGCGCGCGACCGGGTCCAGCGCCACGTCGCCGTGCATCTCGCCGTCCACCTCCAGCCAGGGCGCCTGGTCGCGCAGCAGGTCGAGCGTGCGGCGCATCTTGACGGCGGAGGGCTCGTTGGAGGAGCCGAAACTGGAGTGCGACAGCAGGGCCGCTTTGGGCTGGATGCCGAAGCGCAGCATCTCTTCGGCCGCCATGACCGTGATCTCGCAGAGCTCCTCGGGCGTGGGGTCGTGGTTGACGTGGGTGTCGACCAGGAAGACCTGGCGACCCGGCAGCATCAGTCCGTTCATGCAGGCATAAACGCGCACGTCCTGCGCGGTGCTGGGGCTGCCGCCCGCGCGTTTGCCGATGACCTGGTCGATGTAGTGCAGGTGGCCTTGGGTGGTGCCCCAGGTGCCGCAGATGAGGCCGTCGACCTCGCCCTTGTGCAGCAGCATGGTGCCGATGAGCGTGAGGCGGCGGCGCATCTCGATCTTGGCGAGCTGCTGGGTGACGCCCTTGCGTTCGGTCATGCGGTGGTAGGTCTGCCAGAAGTCGCGGTAGCGGTGGTCCTGCTCGACGTTGACCACGTCATAGTCCAGTCCCTCCTTCAGGCGCAGGCCGAACTTCTCGATGCGCTGGGCAATGATGGCCGGGCGGCCGATCAGCGTGGGCCGCGCCAGGCCCTCGTCCACCACGATCTGGCAAGCGCGCAGCACGCGCTCCTCTTCGCCCTCGGCGTAGGCCACGCGCTTGCGCTGCGCCAGCTTGGCGGCCGAGAAGATGGGCCGCATGACGGTGCCGGAGGCGAACACGAAACCCTGCAGCTTCTCGCGGTAGGCGGCCATGTCCGTGATGGGGCGCAAGGCCACGCCGCTGTCGGCCGCGGCCTGCGCCACCGCGGGCGCGATCTTGATCATCAGCCGCGGGTCGAAGGGCTTGGGGATCAGGTATTCGGGGCCGAAAGCCAGCTTCTCGCCCGCGTACGCGGCGGCCACGACTTCGCTCTGCTCGGCCTGCGCCAGCTCGGCGATGGCGTGCACGGAGGCGATCTCCATCTCGTCCGTGATGGTGGTGGCGCCCGAGTCGAGCGCGCCACGGAAGATGTAGGGGAAGCACAGGACGTTGTTGACCTGGTTCGGGTAATCCGTGCGGCCGGTGGCCATGATGGCGTCGTCGCGCACGGCCTTCACGTCTTCCGGCAGGATTTCGGGGTTCGGATTGGCCAATGCCAGGATGATTGGTTGTGCCGCCATGGACTTGACCATCTCGGGCTTGAGCACACCGCCGGCCGACAGGCCCAGGAAGATGTCGGCGCCCGCGACGACCTCGGCCAAGGTGCGTGCGCTGGTCTTCTGCGCGAACTGCACCTTGTCCTCGTCCATCAGCTCGGTGCGGCCCTCGTAGACCACACCGGCCAGGTCGGTCACCCAGATGTTCTCGCGCGGCAGGCCCAGCTTGACCAGCAGGCCCAGGCAGGCGAGGGCGGCGGCGCCGGCGCCCGAGGTCACCAGCTTGACCGCCTTGAGGTCCTTGCCCACCACCTTCAGGCCGTTGAGGATGGCCGCGCCGACGACGATGGCGGTGCCATGCTGGTCGTCGTGGAAGACCGGGATCTTCATGCGCTCGCGCAGCTTGCGCTCGACGTAGAAGCAATCGGGTGCCTTGATGTCCTCGAGGTTGATGCCGCCGAAGGTGGGCTCCAGCGCGGCGATGACCTCGACCAGCTTGTCCGGGTCCTTTTCGTTGATCTCGATGTCGAAGACGTCGATGCCTGAGAACTTCTTGAACAGCACGCCTTTGCCTTCCATCACCGGCTTGGCGGCGAGCGGGCCGATGTCGCCCAGGCCCAGCACGGCCGTGCCGTTGGTGATGACCGCCACCAGGTTGCCGCGGGCGGTGTACTTGAAGGCGTTGACCGGGTCGGCCACGATTTCTTCGCAGGGGGCGGCCACGCCGGGCGAATAGGCCAGGGCCAGGTCGCGCTGGTTCGACAAGGGCTTGGTGGCGGCAATGGCCACTTTGCCGGGCAGGGGCTGCTCGTGGTACTGCAGCGCGGCGCGGCGCAGTTCGGCGCGTTTGTCCTCAGGGGTGTTCGATGCGGTCATGCACGTCTCCGGCCTTGATTTTTGCCATGCGAAAGGCGAATTCGCATTCTAAGTCGGGCACACCGAAACCCGGGAGAGCACACAGGGCGTCCCGGGTGAAGGGCTTGTGACTGGGAAGGGGGGAATGGGCTCGCCCTGGGCGGGCGAGCGGGCTCAGGCGCGTTCGACCTGGCGGGCCTGTTCGGCGGTCTGTCGCTGCAGGTGGGCCACGACCTGGCCCGGGGCGCATTCGGCGAAGACCGAGCGCGCGCAGCCTTCGCATTGGCCGCACTGCGTGGCCACGCCGAGTTCGAGCTGGATGTCGTCAAACGCCATGCCGGACCGGGCGCACTGGGCGATGGTCTTGTCACTGACGCGGTGGCAAACGCAGACGATCATGGGGTTGGGTGCCGAGAAACTTCTGCAAATGATAATGGATCGCATTCATTACGCAAGCCCTCTTAACCGCCGCCCGACGGGCGGCTTCTCCCCTGAGTCGCCTCAGCTCACCGAACCCATCTGGCTCTGCAGGTAGTTCTGCAGGCCGACCTTCTCGACCAGCTCGATCTGCGTCTCCAGGAAGTCGATGTGTTCCTCGGTGTCGTCCAGAATGGTCTGGAGCAGGTCGCGCGAGACGTAGTCGCGCACGGCCTCGCAGTGCGCGATGCCTTCCTTGATGGTGGCCTGCGCGCCTTGCTCGAGTGTGAGGTCGCAGCGCAGGATCTCGGGCACGTCCTCGCCGATGCCGAGCTTGCCCAGGTCCTGCAGGTTGGGCAGGCCGTCGAGCATGAAGATGCGGTCCATCAGCTTGTCGGCGTGCTTCATCTCGCCGATCGATTCCTCGTATTCCTTGCTCGCGAGCTTGTCCAGGCCCCAGTGTTTGAGCATGCGGTAGTGCACGAAGTACTGGTTGATCGCCGTCAGCTCGTTCTTCAGTTGCGCCTGAAGGTGGGCAATCACTTTCTTGTCGCCTTGCATGTGACTCTCCTTGTCGTTGTTGCGGCCGGGGGATTGTGAGCCCATCGCCGCTGGGGAAAAGGGGTGCGGCCTTTGCAAATGAGAATCGTTCTCATATGATGGCCAGCCTGTCACCGCCGGAGCACCCCATGAAGCCGTCCTTTCCGACCCACGCCGACGAGGAATACAGCCTGCCGCCCGTCGAGGCGCTGCTGGCCGGCACGCTCGCGCTCATGACCGGTTGCGCCCAGCACAGCGGTCCGGTGTGCCAGCGCGAACTGATGGTCGGCAAGGTGGTGAGCAATCTCACCGAGCTGGCGCAGCACCCGGCGCTGTCGCGGCCCATGCGGGTGTTGCTGGGCCGGCTGAGTTCGCGTTGGCTGCTGGAGCTGGGCAGCGCCGCGGCGCCCGCCGCCGGGCTGATGCCCCTCCTGCCGGAGCACCGCACGCTGCAGTAGTCGGCTCAGCCCCGCATCAGGGCCTCGATGGCGTCGGGCGCCACCGGCACGTCGCGGGTGATCAGTTCGCAGCCGGTTTCGGTGACCACGGCGTCGTCCTCGATGCGGATGCCGATGTTCCAGAAGCGCTCGGGCACGCCTTCGGCGGGGCGGATGTACAGCCCCGGCTCGATGGTGAGCACCATGCCCGGGCGCAGGATGCGGCTCGGGCGGTCCTTGATGGTCTCGCCGGACAGCGGGTCCTGGCGCTCGCTGACCTGGCCGACCTCGGACGGCTCGACGTAGCTGCCGCAATCGTGCACGTCCATGCCCAGCCAGTGGCCGGTGCGGTGCATGTAGAACGGAAAGTACGCGCGCTGGGCGATCACGTCGTCCACCGCGCCCACCTTGTTCTTGTCGAGCAGGCCCAGGTCGAGCAGGCCCTGGGCGAGCACCTTGACGGTGGCCTCGTGCGGATCGATGAAACGCGCGCCGGCTTTGGTGGCGGCCACGGCCGCCTCCTGGCTGGCCAGCACCAGCTCATAGACCGCGCGCTGCGGACCGGTGAAGCGGCCGTTGGCGGGGAAGGTGCGCGTGATGTCGCTGGCGTAGCCGTCGAGCTCGCAGCCGGCGTCGATCAGCACCAGCTCGCCGTCGCGGATGGGCGCGGCGTCGGCGCGGTAGTGCAGGATGCAGGCGTTGGCGCCGGCCGCCACGATGCTGCCGTAGGCCGGGTACTGCGAGCCGCCCTGGCGGAACTCGTGCAGCAGCTCGGCGTCGAGGTGGTACTCGCGCACGTCCTGCCCGGCGCGCAGCATGGCGGCGCTGCGCTGCATGGCGCGGATGTGACCGCGCGCGCTGATGCGCGAGGCGCGGCGCATGATGTCCAGTTCGTGCGCGTCCTTCACCAGGCGCATCTCGTCGAGCGGGGTGCACAGGTCGCGCTGGCTTTCGGGGCACAGGGCGCCGTAGCGCACGCGCGCGCGCACCTTCTGCAGCCAGCCGTCGATGCGGCCCTCCAGGCCCGTGTGGGTGGCGAAGGGGTACCAGACCACCGCGCGGTTCTCCAGCAGCCGGGGCAGGCGCTGGTCGAGTTCGGCGACGGAGAAGGCCTCGTCCACGCCCAGCGCCGCCGGCGCGGCCTCGGGGCCCAGGCGGATGCCGTCCCAGATCTCGCGCTCCAGGTCCTTGGGCTGGCAAAACAGCGTGGTGCGGCCCTCGGCGGTGATCAAGAGCCAGGCCTGCGGCTCGGCGAAGCCACTCAGGTAGTAGAAGTAGCTGTCGTGCCGGTAGATGAAGTCGGTGTCTCGGTTGCGCGGACGTTCCAGCGCGGTGGGCACGATGGCGATGCCGCCGGGGCCGAGTTGCGAGGCCAGGCGCGCGCGGCGCTCGGCGTAGAGGCGGAAGTGGGTCGAAGCGTCCATCGCGCCATTGTGGCGGCAAGCGCCGGGGCGCGGGGTCCAGAGGCGATCCGGCGCCGCCCGCCCGCCGCCGGATCAGCGCCCTTGGGGGGGCGCGACCCGCGCCGCCGTGGAGCGTGGGGGCTCCTGCCGGTTCAACTCGGCCAGACGCTGGGGCGTTCCCACATCCGTCCAGGGCCCCGGGTACAGCTCGGCGCTCACGCGGCCGGCGTCCATGGCCCGGCGCAGCAGCGGCGCCAGCGGCTCGGCGCGGCCCTGCGGGTTGCCGGGCGGAATGTCGAACCACGGCGCCTCAAACAGCGCGCGCCGGTACAGGCCGATGGTGCTGTAGGTGTGGCGCGGGGCCTCGGCGCCTGCAACGAGGTTGAGCGCCAGGCCTTCGGGGCTGAGGCCGAAGTCGCCGCGGGGGTTGTGCTCGGGGTTGGGCACCAGCCACAGGTGGGCCAGGCGCTCGCCCCGCGCGAAGCGCTCCAGCGCCTCGGGCGCGAAGGGGAAGCCGGGCGCGAAGACGTCGCCCGCGACGACCCAGAACACCTCGTCCAGCAGCGGCAGCGCGCGCGCGATGCCGCCAGCGGTCTCCAGCGCGTAGCCGAAGTCCTCGCCCTCGGCCGAGTAGGCGATGTCCAGCGCCAGGCCTTCGCTGCTGCGTGGGTATGGGCCGAAATGCGCGGGGATCTGCTCGCCGAGCCAGGCGGTGTTGATCACCAGGTCGGCGCAGCCGGCCTCGGCCAGGGCGTCCACGTGCCATTGCAGCAGCGGCTTGCCATGCACGACCAGCAGGGGCTTGGGCAACTGGTCGGTCAGCGGCCGCATGCGGTTGCCGCGGCCGGCGGCCAGGAGGATGGCGTGGGCAGGGTGGGCCATGGTGAAGGGGCTAGGCCTCGAC
>NZ_MKSS01000176.1:0-2400 GCF_001897365.1 Hydrogenophaga sp. 70-12 | reverse complement strand
TGGTGAGCGGGTAGTGCACCAGGTAGACCCAGTAGGCGCTGTCCGCGAGGTAGCCCAGCACCGCCTGGCGCGAGGACAGCCAGCGCAGGGCCAGGCCGATGGCGGCGAAGCTCCAGAGCCAGGCGATGCAGTGGTAGCTGTACCCGATCAGCAGCGCCGGGCCCTGGCGCAGCGCCACGGCGAAGGCGATGAGGTAGCAGGCCAGGCCCGCCACCGCGTAGCCCGCCCAGTGGCGCTGGAACCGCGCGAACAGCTCGGCCTGCCGCCCGTGCAGCATCAGCCCGAAGACGAAGAAGCTGCCGTAGTAGAGCCATTCGTTCCACTCGGGCAGGAAGGCGCCGGCGGGCTGCAGGACGGCGTTCGGGTAGGCCGCGCTGGCCAGCAGCAGCGGCAGTGCCAGCGCCACGCAGGCCCAGGGCTGGCGCGCCAGCCAGGCCAGCGCCGCCTCGGCCGGCGCGAACCAGGCGCGCGGCAGGCGCCACAGCGCGGCGGTGAAGACGCACAGCCACAGCAGCATCCACAGGAACCACAGGTGGATGGTGTTGGGGCCGCCCAGGATGGGCAGCTCCGGCAGCACGCCGGGGTCCAGCCCCCAGCGGTGCAGCACCATGCGGTTCATGAAGAACAGCGCCGCCAGGCCCGAGGCCAGCCAGAGCGGGGGCCAGAACAGCGCGAAGGGCAGGCCCAGGCGCAGCAGGCGGTGGCGCAGCAGGCCGTCGGGGCCGCGCGAGCGCGCCAGCAGCGCCGCGAAGAAGCCGCCCAGGATGAAGAAGGCCGGCATGCGAAAGGCGTGGATGGACGAGACCACCACGTCGGCCACCAGGGTGCGCTGCTCGTCGCGCCAGGCGTTGGGCAGGTGCTGGGTGGCGTAGATGGCCTCCACGTGCAACACGATGCCCAGCCACATGAGCAGGGCGCGCAGGTTGTCCAGCGCGTGCAGGCGCTGTCCGGTGCTCGTAACGGGCGGGTGTTCGCTCATTGGGCGGGCACATTAGCAGCCCGACGGTGATCGCGCCACCCCGCTCAGGGGACGGCCGCTCGGCCGGTGCCGCCGCCCGCGTCCGGTTCCAGCGCCAGCGTGCCGCGCACGCCCAGGTCGGCGCGGTGCCGCGCCAGCCAGGTCTCGGCCGCGCCGCGGCCTTGCTGGAACAGGCGCTCGAGGAAGGCCGGATCGGTGCGCGTCTTGCTGCCCGCGCCCAGGGCGGCCAGTTCGGCGCCGCCGTCCACCCGGTGCAGGCGCAGCGCGGCGATGCGGCGGAACACGGGGCTGCGCAGCTGCCGCGCGACCCAGCCCTCGGCGGCCAGCAACTCCTTGAGCAGCGCGATGCTGCGCAGCTCCTTGATCAGGCTGGCGTTGAAAGTGACCTCGTTGATGCGGTCCAGGATCTCGTTCGCGCGCACCGGCAGCGCCTCGCGCGCGGCGGGGTTGATCTGCACCAGCAGCAGGTCGTCGCCCGGGCTTTCCAGCAGCGGCAGCAGCGAGGGGTTGCCGGCGTAGCCGCCGTCCCAGTAGGCCTCGCCGTCGATCTCCACCGCCTGGAACAGCAGCGGCAGGCAGGCCGAGGCCAGGATCACGTCGGCCGAGAGCTCGTGCTGGCGGAAGATGCGCAGCTCGCCGGTCTTCACCCGCGTGGCGGCGATGAAGAGCTGGGTGCGGTGGCAGGCGCGCACGCGGTCGAAGTCCACCGTGTCGCGCAGGATGTCGCGCAGCGGGTTGAGGTTGAGCGGGTTGAGCTGGTAGGGCGAGGCCTGGGTGCTGAGCCACTGCGCGTAGGAGCGCACCGGCCCCAGCCAGGGCGCGGCCCAGGGGCTGTCGGGGTCCAGCCAGGGCGCCGCCGGCGCCGACTCCAGGCCGCCAAAGGGGTTGATTTCGCCCACGCGCGTCCAGAACCGCCGCAGCGCGGCGCGCGCGCCGTCGCGCCCGCCTTCCATCAGGCCGCTGGCCAGGGCGACGGCGTTCATCGCGCCCGCGCTGGTGCCACTGATGCCGGTGAGGCGCAGGGAGGGGTCCTCCAGCAGGCGGTCCAGCACGCCCCAGGTGAAGGCGCCGTGCGAGCCGCCGCCTTGCAGCGCGAGGTCGATCGGGGTTTTGTTGGCGGGGACGGCGGGCTTGCTCATGGCCCATTGTTGCACTGCAGCATGAATCCGGGGCCATTCCCGGGCTCGGCGACAATGCCGGGCTCCATGATGAACGCCGAGCACCGCGAAGACCCAGCGAACGCCCCCCACGGGGCGCTGGCGCGCGAGGCGATCGCGCTGGCCGCTTTCGACCACGTGGTCTCGCACGCGCCGGGCTTCCGGGCGCGCCCCGGGCAGCGCGAGATGGCCGCCTTCATCGCCGAAACCCTGGCCGGCGTGAAGCTGGGCGACGACAGCGTCTCGGGCGAGGCCGGCGCGCCC
>NZ_MKSS01000175.1:0-25856 GCF_001897365.1 Hydrogenophaga sp. 70-12 | reverse complement strand
CAAGGGCTCGCGCATCTTCCGCGACGTCACGCGCGACAACGTGGGCAAGCGCATGGCCATCATCCTGTTCGAGAAGGGCAAGGGCGAGGTCGTGACGGCGCCCGTGATCCGCACCGAGATCGGCGGCGGGCGCGTGCAGATTTCCGGCGCCATGACCACCATGGAGGCCAGCGACACCGCGCTGCTGCTGCGCGCCGGCTCGCTGGCCGCGCCGATGGAGATCATCGAGGAGCGCACCATCGGTCCCAGCCTGGGCGCCGAGAACATCTCCAAGGGCTTCCACAGCGTGACCTGGGGCTTCGTGGTGGTGGCGGCTTTCATGTGCGTCTACTACATGATGTTCGGCGTGTTCTCCGCCATCGCGCTGGGCTTCAACGTGCTGCTGCTGGTGGCCGTGCTGTCCATGCTGCAGGCCACGCTCACCCTGCCCGGCATGGCGGCCATGGCGCTGGCGCTGGGCATGGCCATCGACGCCAACGTGCTCATCAACGAGCGGGTGCGCGAGGAGCTGCGCCGTGGGGCCACGCCGCAGGCGGCCATCAACGCGGGCTACGACCGCGCCTGGGCGACGATCTTCGACTCCAACGTCACCTCGCTGATCGCGGGCCTGGCGCTGCTGCTGTTCGGCTCGGGTCCGGTGCGCGGCTTCGCCGTGGTGCACTGCCTGGGCATCCTCACCAGCATGTTCTCCGCCGTGTTCTTCTCGCGCGGCCTGGTGAACTTTTGGTACGGCCGCCAGAAGAAGCTCAAGTCCATCTCCGTCGGCACGGTGTGGCGCCCCGAGGGCGACGCCACCCCCGCCAAGGCCGACTGACCCCCGCACCCGGAGCCCACGATGGAGTTCTTCCGCATCCGCCGCGACATCCCGTTCATGCGGCACGCGATCGTGCTGAACGCGATCTCGTTCATCACTTTCCTGCTGGCCGTGTTCTTCCTCGTGACGCGCGGCCTGCACCTGTCGGTGGAATTCACCGGCGGCACCGTGGTCGAGGTGGCCTACGAGCAGCCGGCCGACCTCACCGCCGTGCGGCGCGTGGTCGAGGACCTGGGCTACCTCGAGGTGCCCGTGCAGAACTTCGGCAGTTCGCGCGACGTGCTGCTGCGCCTGCCCGCCGTGCAGGGACAAAGCTCCGGCCAGCAGGCCGAGGCCCTGTTCGCCGCGCTCAAGGCCCAGAACCCGGCCGTCACGCTCAGCCGCACCGAGTTTGTCGGGCCGCAGGTGGGCGAGGAGCTGCTGCACAACGGCCTGATCGCCCTGGCCCTGGTGATCGGGGGCATCATCATCTACTTGGCCGTCCGCTTCGAATGGAAGTACGCGGTCTCGGCCATCATCGCCAACCTGCACGACGTGGTCATCATCCTGGGCTTCTTCGCCTTCTTCCAGTGGGAGTTCTCGCTGGCCGTGCTCGCGGCCACGCTGGCGGTGCTGGGCTACTCGGTCAACGAATCGGTGGTCATCTTCGACCGCATCCGCGAGACCTTCCGGCGCCAGCGCAAGATGACGCCCCAACAGGTGGTGGACCACGCCATCACGTCTACCATCAGCCGCACCATCATCACGCACGGCTCGACCCAGATCATGGTGCTGTCCATGCTGCTCTTCGGCGGCCCCACGCTGTTCTACTTCGCCCTGGCGCTGACCATCGGCATCCTGTTCGGCATCTATTCCTCGGTGTTCGTCGCGGCGGCCATGGCCTTGTGGCTGGGCATCAAGCGCGAAGACCTGGTCAAGCCCACCAAGAGCGAAGGCGATCCGGACGACCCGAACGCCGGCGCCGTGGTGTAGTCCGTGGCGTAGTTGCCATACCAAGCCCGCCCAACGGCGGCGTCCAGGGGTTTCGCGGGCATGGAACGCAGGGTCTTCGTGTCATACTGAAAAACATGGTGTCGCCTTCCCAACCGACGGGGTTTGCCCTTGCCCAGCAGGCGCGTGAGCGCCATGTGCTGCACGTGGGGCGGTCCCTGCCGGACCTGGCCAAGGCCATCGAACAGCGCCTCACCGTCCTGCTCGACCAGCCGGGCACCTCGAGCGACGTGCAGATCCGCCGCGACACCTGGGCGGCCTTCAAGAAGCGCCAGACCATCTGGGTCGAGGACTGCCGCAACGCGCTGCGCAAGCACCTGGCCGCCCGCGCCGGCCTCACCGAACCCGCCAGCCTCTCGGGCCAGCTCGAACTGGTGACCGAAGGCGCCATCGACGATCAGATCCTGGCCTCGCGCATGGCCATGCGCGTGCTCGACAAGACCTCGTCCGAACTCAATGACCTGCGCCTGCGGGTGCAGCACCTGGAGCGGCGCACCGAGCTCTCCAAGAGCGACATCCTGCTGCCCGACGTGCTGGCGCGGCTGCTGGTCGAGCAATGGAAATCCGCCGGGCTTGAGCGCGAGGGCCTGGGTCTGGTCCAGGACCACATCGCGCCCATGCTGGGCGCCATCCTGCTCGATGGGTACAAGGCCGCCAATGGCCACCTCGTGGCCAACGGCGTGATGGAAAAGATCGACCTGCAGGCGCTGGTGCGCCGCAGCCCGTCCGGCACCACGGCGCCCGCGCCGCCCACCACCCGGCCGGGCGCGCCTGGCGGGCCCACCACGGGCGGTGGGCTGCACACCCCGTTCCGGCGGGTGCAGGAGCCGGGCCGCCCGGGCGGCCCCGGCGCGGGGCCCGCCAGCCAGGCGGGCGGTGCCAGCGGCCTGTCCGGCCATGGCCAGGTCCACACAGGGGGCCGATCCGCCCCGCACAGTGGCTACCCCGGCTCCTCCGGCATGGGCGTGAACGACGAAACGCGCATGCTCACCGGCACCTCGCCCCTGGCGCGCGCGCGCATGCGGGCCCAGGGCGTGGTGGGCCGTCTGCGGCGCATGCTGATCGACCGTGTGGGCCCCGAATTCGAGGCAACCGAGATCCTGCCGCCCTCGCCCGCGCTGCAGCAGGTCATGGCGCGCCAGGTGTCCTTTCCCAGCACCGGTTCCGGGCTGGGCGGGGTGGCGCCCACCGGCGGCGGTGCGGTGTACGTGGATGCGGGCACGGTCGAGCGCACGGCGGTGGCGCTGCGCGAACGCACCCAGGAGCTCAAGCAGGCCGCGTCCACGCCCACCGAGAAGGCCACCATCGAGGTGGTGGCGCTCATGTTCCAGGCCATCCTGGCCGAAGAGCGCATCCCGCCGAGCGTGCGCGTGTGGTTCGCCCGCCTGCAGATCCCCGTGCTGCGCGTGGCCCTGGCCGAACCCGAGTTCTTCAGCGCCCTGCAGCATCCCGCGCGCCGGCTGATCGACCGCATGGGCTCCTGTGTGATGGGGTTCGAATCCAACGTCGGCTCGGTCGCGCTGGAGGCCGAGATCAAGCGCGTGGTGCAGGTGATCGAGCAGTACCCGGAGACCGGGCGCCGCGTGTTCCAGCTCGTCTACGACGAGTTCCAGAAGTTCCTGTCCACTTACCTGAGCGAGCAGAGCAGCGCCAGCCGCTTCGTCAGCGTGGCCCAGCAGGTCGAGCAGAAGGAAACGCTGTCGGTGCAATACACCATCGAGCTGCGCAAGCTGCTCGATGATGTGCCGGTGCGCGCCGAGGTGCGCGACTTCCTCTTCAAGGTCTGGGTCGACGTGCTGGCCGTGGCCAGCGTCAAGCACGGCGTCAAGCACCCGGACACGCAGGCGCTCAAGCAGGCCGCGTCCGACCTGCTGTGGGCGGCCAGCGCCAAGCCCAGCCGCGACGACCGCGCGCGCGTCATCCAGCAGCTGCCGGGCATCCTGCAGCGGCTGCGCCAGGGCATGGCCCTGCTCGGTTTCCCGCAAGGCCTGCAGGACCAGCACATCAAGTCGGTGAGCGACACGCTGGCCGACGCCTTCATGTCGCGCACCGAGTCGATCGCGCAAAGCCAGCTCGACGCCCTGTCCAAGCGCCTGGCCAACCTCGAGGACTACCTGCCCGAGGGCGGCGTGGGCGATTTCGACCTCAACGCCGACAGCATCGAGCTCATCACCGGCGTGGACGCGAGCAACATCGAGGTCATCAACCAGGGCGGCAGCCAGCCCAACGAGGCCATGCGCGCCTGGGCGGTGGAGCTGCAGATCGGCGCCTGGTTCGGCCTGGACCACAACGGCAAGCTGGTCAGCGTGCAGCTCGCCTGGCGCAGCCAGCATGGCCAGCTCTACCTGTTCGTGAGCAACGCGGGGCGCTGCTTCCTCATGCCCGCCTCGCGCGTGGCGGCCTACCTGCAGGCGGGCCTGCTGGTGCCGAGCGAGGACGAAACGCTCACCGTGCGCGCCACGCGCGAGGCGCTGGCCAAGCTCGACGCCAACCCCGAGCGCCTGCTGGCCTGAGGCCCGCGCCCATGGGGCGCCGGTTCAGCCTTGCGCGACGCGCTGCAGCAGGCCGCCCGGCAGGCGCGCCACCAGACCCTGCAACTCCAGTTCGAGCAGCCGCGCCTGCAGGGCGCTGGTCGGCAGGCCGGTGCGCGCGAGCAGGTCGTCCAGGCCCACGGGGTCGTGGCCCAGGGCGCTGAGCAGGCCGTCGTCCGCTCCGCCGACGGGCAGGGGCGAGGCTTCCTCGGCCGCGCGGGGGGCCGGATCCGCCAGCCGCAGTTCTTCCAGCACGTCCTGCGCCGACTCCACCAGCTTGGCGCCCTGGCGGATCAGCGCATGGCAGCCGCGCGACTGTGGCGCATGGATGGAACCGGGGATGGCGAACACCTCCCGCCCCTGCTCGCTCGCCAGCCGCGCGGTGATCAGCGAGCCCGACTGCAGCGCGGCTTCGACCACCAGCGTGCCCATCGACAGGCCCGCGATCACGCGGTTGCGCTGCGGGAAGTGGTGTGCCAGCGGCGGCGTGCCCAGGGGGTACTCGCTGATCAGGGCGCCTTGGGCGACGATGCGGTGGGCCAGGTCGCGGTGGCGGCTGGGGTACACGCGGTCGAGGCCGGTGCCCACCACCGCCAGCGTGAAGCCGCCCGCGCGCAGCGCGCCCTCGTGCGCGGCGCCGTCGATGCCCAGGGCCAGCCCCGACACGATGGTCAGGCCGGCGGCCGCCAGCGACTGCGCGAAGGCCTGCGCGTTTTGCGCGCCCTGCGGCGTGGGGTTGCGGCTGCCGACGATGGCCAGCCGTTGCGCGTGCGACAGCGCGTCCAGGCGCCCGTGCACGAACAGCACCAGCGGTGGGTCGGCCGTGTCCAGCAGCGAGGCGGGGTAGCGCGGGTCGGCCAGGGTGATCGCGTGGCGCTCGCCGCCCTGTGCCAGCCAGCGCTCGTGGGCCAGAACGGTGTCTTCGAAGCCTTCGGGGGGCTGCGCCATGGCCTGGGCCAGGGCCGGCTCCACGACGCGGCCCCAGGTGTCGGGTGCCTGGGCCCAGATGGTTTCGGGCAAACCGAAGGCCGCCAGCAACTGGCGGGCGGTGGTGCGGCCCAGGCCGGGTGTCAGGAGCAGCCGCAGCCAGGCGGCCAGCTCATCACGCGGCATGGGGTTCAGGGGTTGAGGAAGCGGTCGCCCACCTGCACGCCGTCGTCAATCTCGAGCACGATGGCATAGGACACGCGGTCGAAGGTGCGGAACACCATCATGAGGCCGTTGCGCTCGCCGGGCAGGCGGATGTTGGGGCGCGCGGAATCGGTGGTGTCCTTGACGAGGTTGCTCTCGCGCAGGAGGGCCAGCACGTGGCCGGGTTCCAGGCCGTTCTGCTTGCCGCGGTTGATGGTCACCACCATGTTCTGGGCCGCGTAGTTCACGGCATTGCCGTACACGGAGACCACGTGGCCGGATTGCGGGCCCTGCGGCGCGCGCGGCACGAAATTGAGGAACTCGCGCGGAGGCTCGGGCAGCAGGCGGTCGCCCACGCGCATTTCCTCCTTTGCGGCGACGATGTCGATGCCGGCCGGCACGATTTCCTCGACCTTGTCGCCCTTGGCGTCCACGCCTTCGCGGCGGCGTTCGTTGGAGACCACGTTGGCCTTGCCCACGTACTGCGCCTCGTAGCCCAGGATTTCGTTGGTGATGGGGTCGCGCAGCGGCGTGGCGTTGCGGAACACGCGGTAGCCGATGGAGCGGCCATCGACCACGGCCAGGGGGGCGGCGTTGGGCTGCTCACCGGAGATGGCGCGCGCGTAGGCGCGGTCGCCACGGCTGAGCAGCACGCGGTTTTCCTGCGTGGCCACGATGCGTGGCGCGCGGTTGATCGCGTTCTCGTCGACGATCAGTGGCTCGGTCAGGAAGGATTCGATGGTCTGCAGCGAGATCGGCGGGATCGCCGTGTCGGCCAGCGACTCATAGCGGGTGCGCGGCGAGACCTTGATGGTGCCGGGCTCGCCGCTGCCGCCCGGGCGCGTGCTGAGCGTGGCGCGGCCGTTGGCCTTGATGAGGTACAGCGTCTGCCCCGGGTAGATGCGGTGCGGGTTCTTGATGTCGTCGAGGTTCATGCCCCACAGCTCGGGCCAGCGCCACTGGCTGCGCAGGAAGACACCGGAGATGGCCCAGAGCGTGTCGCCGCTCTTCACGGTGTAGCTGTCGGGGGCGTTGGGCGCCAGTTCGGACAGTGGCACGCCGGCCTGGGCGACCTGGTTGGCGGTGGCGCGCTGGCCAGGGGTGATGGGGTAGCGCTGCTCGGCCGGAATGGGGCCGCTTTGCGCGAGGGCCGCCTGTGCGGCGCAGGCCAGGCCGACGGCGCTGGCGATGGTGGAGATCAGGCGGGTGTTCGATCGCATGTTCGGAGGCCCCTGGGCGGCTGCCGTCGGCCGGTGCGATGACGCCGCGGGAGCCGGCGTCTCAACCACCGCCTGGGGCGCGCGAGTCTTGACAAAACGCGTTTGATTCTGCGCGCAAGCCTTTGATTGCGCAATGTTTATGGCGGCGTGCAATTTCGCGTCGTCGCAAAAGTGGCGAAAATAGCGACACCGGTTTCCGCTCGTCAGCGTGCCACCGCCTGCTGTCGTTCCCGAACCCAACGGAGACCTCTTGAGACCCCGATCCGATCAGTCATGAGCGCCCCCGACACCCTGCCCATCCTGCGCTACCCCGACCCGCGCCTGCACACCGTCGCCCAGCCCGTCGCGGCGGTGGACGAGCGCATCCGCGCGCTCATTCCCCGCATGCTCGCCACCATGTACGAGGCCAACGGCATCGGCCTGGCCGCGACGCAGGTCGACATCCACGAGCGGCTCATCGTCATCGACGTGAGCGAATCGCGCGACCAGCCGCTGGTGCTCATCAACCCGGTGATCGAATGGGCCAGCCCCGAGACGCGCAAGGGCGAAGAGGGCTGCCTGTCGGTGCCCGGCATCTACGACGGCGTGGAGCGCTCCACGGCCGTGCGCGTGCGCGCGCTCGACGGCGAAGGCGCGCAGCGTACGATCGAGGCCGAAGGCCTGCTCGCGGTCTGCATCCAGCATGAAATGGACCATCTCGTGGGCAAGGTTTTTGTCGAGTACCTGTCGCCGCTCAAGCGCAACAGGATCAAATCCAAGCTTGTGAAAGCCCAGCGCGAAGCCCTGCGCGAGTGAGTCCGCCATGAAGCCTGTTGCCGTATTGCGTGGTATCGCCTTGCTGGCCCTGGTGTGGCTGGCGGGTTGTGCGGGCATGCCCGAGCGTTTGCCGTCCGGCGCGTCGCGCGAGCAGGTGATCGAGCGCCTGGGTCCGCCGAGCGCCGAGTACGCCCTGGCCGACGGCTCGCGCCTGCTGTACTCGCGCCAGCCGCTGGGCCGCCAGGTCTACAACGTCGACTTCGGTCCCGACGGCCGCCTGCGCCGCGTGGTGCAGGTGCTGGACACGAACTGGATGCTGCAGCACATCGCGATCGACCGCTGGACGCGCGACGACGTGCTGCGCCACCTCGGCCGGCCGGCGCTGGTCGAGCGCGTCGCGCGCTTCGACGGCGACATCTGGACCTACCGCTACCTCGAGAACAACAACGAACGCCTTGCGCATGTGCACATCGACCGCGCGGGCGTGGTGCGCAAGCTCCTCTTCCTGGACGAGTTCACCCCGCCGTCCGACCGTTCCTGATCCCGCGCCGGCGCCCGCCGGCCGGTCCCTGTCCTGATGAAACTCATCTTCGCCGGCACGCCGGTCTTCGCGCGTGTCGCGCTCGAACGCCTGCTGGGCGCGGGCTTTCACGTTCCCCTCGTGCTGACGCAGCCCGATCGACCCGCCGGACGGGGCATGAAGCTGCAGGCCTCGCCGGTGAAGGCGCTCGCGCTGGAGCACAGCATCGCCGTCGCCCAGCCGCGTGGCCTTCGGCTCGACGGCAAGTACGCCGATGACGCCGCGGCCGCGCGCGCCGCGATCGAGGCCGCCGGGGCCGACGCCATGGTGGTGGCGGCCTACGGGCTGATCCTGCCGCGCTGGGTGCTGGACGCGCCGCGCCTGGGTTGCCTGAACATCCACGCCTCGCTGCTGCCGCGCTGGCGCGGCGCGGCGCCCATCCACCGCGCCATCGAGGCCGGCGACGCCGAGACCGGCGTGACCATCATGCAGATGGACGAGGGCCTGGACACCGGCGGCATGCTGCTGCGCGAGCGCCTTCCCATCCGCGGCGACGACACCACCGACAGCCTGCACGACCGCCTGGCTGTGCTCGGCGGACGGCTCATCGTCGAGGCGCTGGAGCTCGCCGCCTGCGGTGGCCTGCGCGCCGAGCCGCAGCCCGCGCGGGGCGTGACCTACGCGCACAAGATCGAGAAGGCCGAGGCCGTCATCGACTGGGCCCAGCCGGCGGCGCTGATCGCGCGCCGCGTGCGCGCCTTCGACCCCTTCCCCGGCGCGCACACCACGCACGCCGGCGAGGCCATCAAGGTCTGGGCCGCCGAGCCCGTGGCCGGCGCGGGCCGCGCGGGCGAGGTGCTGGCCGTCGGGCCCGAAGGCATCACCGTGGCCTGTGGCGAGGGCGCGCTGCGCCTGACGGTGCTGCAGCGCGCGGGCGGCAAGCGCCTGCCCGCGGCCGACTTCCTGCGCGGCTTCGCGCTCGCGCGCGGCGAGTCGCTGGGGGGCGGCGGCGAATGATCCTCTTCCTCAAGCGCGAGCACCGCGCGCGCCCCGAGTACTTCGAGGGCATCCGCGATCAGTTCTCGGTGGCCATGGGCATCGGCGCCTGGGGCCTCATGACCGGTGTGGCCATGGTGCAGTCCGGCCTGTCGCCGCTGGAGGCGGTGCTGATGACGCTGATCGTCTACGCCGGCAGCGCACAGCTCGCGGCCATTCCCATGATGGCCGCGGGCGCGCCGCTGTGGGTGATCCTGGTGGCGGCCTTCTGCGTCAACCTGCGCTTCGTGGTGTTCTCGGCCCACCTGCGGCCCTACCTCATGCACCTGCCGCGCTGGGAGCGCCTGGCCAGCGGCTACGTCACGGGGGACCTGAGCTACGTCTTCTTCGCGCGCCGCTACCCGCACCCCAGCGACGACCCCGAGCAGCGCGCCGCGCAGCAGGCCTACCTGATGGGCAACTGCGCCGTGAACTACGCCGCCTGGATGGGCACCAGCCTGCTGGGCGTGGCGCTGGCCAACGCCATTCCCCTGGCCTGGGGCCTGGGCTTCGCGGGCATCCTGGCGCTGCTGGGCGTGATGTGCTCGCTCGCCACCTCGCGCCTGCGCGTGGTCTCGGCGGGCGTGGCGGGCGCGGCCGCGGTGGTGGCCTGGGCGCTGCCGCTCAAGCTCAACATCCTGGTGGCCATTGCCTGCGCGGTGGCGCTGTGCCTGCTGCTTGAGCACCTGCGGCCCGCGCGCGAAGGGGCCAGCCGTGTTTGACCTCGATCCCTGGACGCTGCTGACCATCCTGGCCCTGGGCGCGGTCACCGTCATCGCGCGCGGCTTCTTCTTCCTGTCCGACAAGCCCTGGACGCTGCCGCGCTGGGCCCAGCGCGGCCTGCAGTACGCGCCCATCGCCGCGCTGTCGGCCGTGGTCGTGCCCGAGGTGGTGATGAGCCACGGCGCGCTGGTGAACACCTGGCAGGACGCGCGCCTCTACGCCGCCTTGGCGGGCGCGGCCTGGTTCTTCTGGCGCGGCGGCGTGCTGGGCACCATCGTGGCCGGCATGGTGGTGTACCTGCCGCTGCGCATCGGCCTGGGCTGGTAGCGCCGCGCGCGGCGCCTCGGCGGTGCTATTCGCTGCGGCGCGCGCGCGCCGCGGCCGTGCCGGGGTGGGACCGCACGAACTGCCAGCCCGTGAGCGAGACGCTGGCGCAGATCAGCAATGTCCACATCGTGTGGCTGGGAAAGTGCGCACCGCGCAGCGTCTGCACCACGCCCGAGAGCAGGCCCACGCCCAGCGCGGCGGCCAGCCAGCGCAGGCCGACCACGCGCCGCCGCTGCACCCCTTCGGGCGGCAGCAGCCAGGGCAGGCACAGGGCGAGAAACGCGAAGCCGCTGGACGCGTGGCCACCAGGAAAGCAGCGGCCGGTGCCGCCGTCGGCCTGGCCCCAGGCCCAGTGCGACACCCATCGGGCGTTGCGGCCGAAGGCCTCCAGCTCCCAGGGGCAGCTGGTCAGGCTGTTGTACTTGACCAGGTTGACCGCGAGCAGCGACAGCACGGCCAGCGCCAGCACGGCGATCCGCTCGCGCCGCGGCAGGTGGGCGCGCGGCCACAGGGCCCAGCCGCACAGCAGCACGAAGGCCGCGACCATGGTCTTGTGCAGGCCGTCGTGCAGCACCCGCTCCAGCAGCCAGTCGTGGCGCAGCGCGAAGCCCTGGGGGCTGCCCACGGCGCGCATCACGGCCATGTCCAGGCCGGACAGGTCCCACAACAGGGTGAAGGCGAGAAACCCGCCCAGCCACAAGAAGGGGCGGGGCGGGGCGCGGTCGAGGGGGGGCGCTGGCGGGGGGGTGGCGGGCATGGCGCGGCACTGTTGGGTGCCACCGTTAACCCCAGCTTAAATTGCTTAATTTGCCGCTAAGGTGGCTGCCCATAATCGATGGCCTCGATTCCCAGAACCTCAGGACGGTCCGATATGCGCGCACTCGTGGTGGAAGACGACCCCGGCATCGCGAGCGGCTTGGAGCTGGCCCTGCGCCGCGCGGGTTACGCGGTGGACCTGTGCGCCACGCGCGACGCCGCCTGGCACGCGCTGTCGGTCGAGCCCTTCGACGTGCTGCTGCTCGACCTGGGGCTGCCCGATGGCGAAGGCATGGACCTGCTGGTGCGCCTGCGCCAGCAGCCGGCGCCGGTGGCCGGCCGCCAGGCGCTGCCGCACAAGGACATGCCGGTGCTCATCATGACCGCGCGCGATGGCGTGAGCGACCGCGTCGTCGGCCTGGACGGCGGCGCCGACGACTACCTGGTCAAACCCTTTGACGCCAACGAACTGCTCGCGCGCCTGCGCGCCATGCTGCGGCGCGCCGGCGGACGCAGCAACCCGCTCATCGAGCACGGCGAACTGGTGATCGACCCGGCCGCCCATACGGTGCTGCGCGCGGGCCAGCCGGTGGCGCTGGGGGGCAAGGAGTTCGCGCTGCTGCTCACGCTCATGCAGGCGCGCCCGCAGGTGCTGTCCAAGACGCGGCTGGTGTCGGCGCTCTATGGCTTCGGCGAGGAGCTGGAGAGCAACGCCATCGAGGTGCACATCCACCACCTGCGCCGCAAGCTCGGCGAATCGCTGATCCGCACGGTGCGCGGCGTGGGCTACTTCATCCCGCGCGACGACGCGGCGGCGGACGGGCCGCGATGAAGGCGCCGCGCCTGCTGCGGCACTACCTGCTGCGTTGGACCCTGGGCATGCTGCTGATCCTCTGGCTGGCGGTGGTGGCGCAGGCCTGGACCACCGCCTTTCGCGAGGCGCGCAAGTTCTCCGACGGCCAGATGGTGGCTGTGGCCCGGCTGTGGCTGGTGGCGTCGCCGATCGGCGAGTCGCGCCCCCTGCCGCAGGCCGGCGCCGACCTCGAGCACGAGTTCCTCCAGGACGTGGCCGTGCTGGCCTGGGATGGCGGCCGCCTGGTCAGCGACACGCACGGGCTGGCGGACAAGCTGGACCTGGCCGCGTTGCCCGCAGTCGGCTTCTTCTCTGTCGAGCTGAACGCACCGAACCTGCCGACCGCCTGGCGGGCGTTCTCTGTGCAGACCGGCGACGGCGCCGAGCAGCGCCGCGTGCTGGTGCTGATCGACCGGCGCCAGCGCTTCGAGCTGGGCACCGACATCGCCATGCACGTGGCCGAGCCTGCCTTGCTGGTGCTGCCCGTGGTGCTGCTGCTGCTGGGCTGGGGCGTGCGCCGCGGCCTGCGCCCGCTCGACAGCCTGTCGCGCGAGGTGGCCGCGCTCGACGGCTTCGCTGGCGAGCGCCTGAGCACGGAACGCCGCTTCCGCGAATTCGCGAGCACCGTCACCGCCATCAACGCCCTGGTGGACAGCCTGCAGGCGCGCGCCCAGCGCGAGCGCGAGTTCGCCTCCGACGTGGCGCATGAGTTGCGCACGCCGCTGGCCGCGCTGACGCTGCAGGCCCGCGCGGCGCAGCACGACCCCTCGCCGCAGCGGCTGGAGCAGCTGGAGCAGGAGTCGCTGCGCGCCGGGCGCATCCTGCAACAGCTGCTGGACCTGGCGCGCGCCCAGCGCAACCAGGGCGCCGAGGATGGCGTGCCGGTGGCCCTGGGCGAGCTGGCGGCCCGGCTCGTCGCTTCGCATGCGCCGGCGGCGCTGGAGAGCTGGCAGGAAATCTCGCTGCAGCAGCCCGACGAACCCGTGGTGGTGATCGTCCAGCCCATGCTGCTGGAGCTGGCCCTGCGCAACCTGATCGAAAACGCGCTGCGCCACACGCCCCCGGGCACCCAGGTGCTGGTGGAGGTGTGGCGCGACGCCGACTCGGTCGGGGTCTCGGTCAGCGACGACGGCCGCCGCCCGACCGCCGCCCGGGTGCGGCCGGCCGAATCGGGTGGCCTGGGGCTGGGTTTGCGCCTGGTCCAGCGCATCGCCGAGCAGCTGGGCGCCCGCCTCGACACCGACGGGGCCCAGGCCCCCATGACCACGCGTTTCGCCCTGCGCTGGCCGCGCGCCTAAGGTTCAGCTAATCCGGGGCGCTCACGCTCTCGGGGGCCGCGACAAGCGGCTTCCCGAGAGCTGTTCATGCCCACCCCGTTTCCCTTCCCTTTCGCGCGCGCCCTTCGTTTCTCAACCGCCGCGGCGCGCGTGCGGGTGCCGCGCGCCGCGGCCATGGTGTGGGGCCTGGCGCTGTGGCTGGCCCTGGTGGGCAACCTGCCGTTGTGGCAGCGCATCGACGGCCTGGGGGGCTCGCTGGGGTACCGCGTGGTGCTCATCGCGGGCCTCGGGGCGCTGCTGACCTGCGCCATCGCCGCGCTGCTGTGGCTGTTCGCCTGGCCGCGGGTGTTCCGGCCGGTGGCGAGCGTGCTGCTGGTCGTGGCCGGCGCCAACTCCTATTTCATGTGGCGCTACGGCGTGGTGATGGACCCGACCATGCTGGCCAACACGCTGCACACCGACGTGCGAGAGGTGCGCGACCTGATGTCGTGGTCGCTGCTGGGGGCGCTGCTGCTGGTGGCGGGCCTGCCGCTGTGGGCGCTGTGGCGCCAGCCACGCTTTCTGCACGGTGGCTGGCGCCGCGTCGGGCACAACGCCGCGGGCTTGCTGGCCGCCTTCGCGCTGCTGGTGGTCACCGCGCTGATGAGCTACCAGGGCCTGGCCTCGCTCATGCGCAACCACAAAGACCTGCGCTACATGGCCAACCCGCTGAACAGCGTCTATGCCGCCACGTGGGTGGCGGCGGAGCGCCTGCCGCGCCAGGCGAAGCCCCTGCTGCCGGTGGGCGAGGACGCCCGCCTGGGCGCCAGCTACGACCACCAGGCGCGGCCGCCCCTGCTGCTGCTGGTGATCGGCGAGACGGCGCGCGCGCAGAACTTCGGCCTCAATGGCTACGCACGCGACACCACGCCCGCGCTGGCGCGCTGGCGCGCGGGCGGCGACCTGGTCAATTTCAGTCAGGTGCGCTCCTGTGGCACCAATACCCTGGTCTCGGTGCCCTGCCTGTTCTCGCCGCTGTCGCGCACCCAGGGCGGCAACCAGCCGGCCGACCGTGAGAACCTGCTCGACGTGCTGCAGCGCGCCGGCCTGGCCGTGCTCTGGATCGACAACCAGGCGGGCTGCAAGGGCGTGTGCAACCGCGTGCCCCACGTCTACACCAACGACCAGCCGGTGCCCGCCCTGTGCCCGGGCGGCGAATGCCTGGACGCGGCCATGCTTGACGGCCTGGACGCGCGCCTGGAGGCCCTGGACCCGGCGCGTCGCGCCCGGGGCGTGGTGCTGGTGATGCACCAGATGGGCAGCCACGGACCCGCCTACGCCGCCCGCTCGCCCGACGGCGCCAAGCCTTTCCTGCCCGAGTGCCGCAGCAACGCGCTGCCCGAATGCTCGCAGCAGGAACTGGTCAATGCCTACGACAACTCCATCGCCTACACCGACCGCTTCCTCGACCAGGCCCTTCAGTGGCTGAGCGCGCGCGCCGCGCAGGGCCGCAACGACACCGGCCTGGTCTACGTCTCCGACCACGGCGAGTCGCTCGGCGAGAACGGCCTGTACCTGCACGGCGTTCCCTACGCGCTGGCGCCCGATCAGCAGACCCATGTGCCCATGGTGGCCTGGTTCTCGTCCGGCCTGCGCCAGCGCGCGGGCCTGTCCCTGGAATGCTTGCGAGCGCGCTCGGCCGAGCCGCTGTCGCACGACAACGTTTTCCACACGGTGCTGGGCCTGATGGACGTGCGCACCCGCGCGCGCGAGCCCGCGCTGGACGCGCTGGCGCCCTGCTCGAGCGGGGGCTGAGCGCCGGCGGGCGCGCGCGCTTTCCTACAATCCCGGGGTTTGTCCACAGAACCCGGGATTGCCGCCATGACCGCCTTCATCCGCTTCGCTGACCTTTGCGCGCAGGGCCGCGCCAAGGGCCAGCGCGTCTTCATCCGCGCCGACCTCAACGTCCCCCAGGACGAACAGGGCCGCATCACCGAAGACACGCGCATCCGCGCCAGCGTGCCCGCCATCCGCCTGGCGCTGGACGCCGGCGCGGCGGTGATGGTCACCTCGCACCTGGGCCGCCCGACCGAGGGCCAGTTCAAGCCCGAGGACTCGCTGCAGCCCGTGGCCACGCGCCTGGCCGAGCTGCTGGGCCAGCCGGTGCGCCTGATCACCGACTGGGTGAATGGCGACTTCGCCGTCTCGCCCGGCGAGGTGGTGCTGCTGGAGAACTGCCGGCTGAACGTGGGCGAGAAGAAGAACAGCCCCGAACTGGCCAAGAAGCTGGGCGCCCTGTGCGACATCTTCGTGCACGACGCCTTCGGCACCGCGCACCGCGCCGAGGGCACCACCTACGGCATCGCCGAGACCGCGCCCGTGGCCTGCGCGGGCCCGCTGCTGGCGGCCGAGATGGACGCCATTGCCAAGGCCCTGGCGCAGCCGAAGCGCCCGCTGGTGGCCATCGTGGCGGGCAGCAAGGTCAGCACCAAGCTCACCATCCTGCAGAGCCTGGCGAGCAAGGTCGACCAGCTCATCGTCGGTGGCGGCATCGCCAACACCTTCATGCTGGCCGCGGGCCTGAAGATCGGCAAGAGCCTGGCCGAGCCCGACCTGGTGGGCGATGCCAAGGCCGTCATCGAGGCCATGAAGGCGCGCGGCGCCGAGGTGCCCATCCCCACGGACGTGGTGGTGGCCAAGCGCTTCGCCGCCGACGCCGAGGCGACGGTGAAAAAGGCCTCCGACGTGGCCGACGACGACCTGATCCTGGACATCGGTCCCGAGACCGCCGCGAAACTGGCGGCCCAGCTCAAGCAGGCCGGCACCATCGTGTGGAACGGCCCGGTGGGCGTGTTCGAATTCGCGGCCTTCGAAGGCGGCACCAAGGCCATCGCCCGCGCTATCGCCGACAGCGCGGGCTTCTCCATCGCGGGCGGCGGCGACACGCTCGCGGCCATCGCCAAGTACGGCATCGAGAAGGACGTGGGCTACATCTCCACCGGCGGCGGCGCCTTCCTGGAGGTGCTGGAAGGCAAGACCCTGCCGGCGTTCGAGGTGCTCGAACGCCGCGCGCAGGCCTAAGGCACAGACGATCCGCCGCCGGGCCGCCCCCAGGCGGCTCAGCCCCCTCGGGGCTGAGCCCGACGGCTCCGAGCCTGCCTGCGCAGGCTCGGACGGGCGAAGAGGCGCTGACTCTGGCAGCGCCGCGGCCTGCAAGGCCTCACGACCCGCGCAGCGGCGGAACGCGGGGGCATCATGTTTTGCGCGTGGGAATGCGCGCGACCACCCACACGCCGATCGCGGCGGCCACCAGCACCACGCCCAGCAGCACGGGTCGCTCGCGCAGGCCCCAGGCCGACAGCGACACCATCAGCAGCATGGTGACCTGCGCGAAGCGCTTGGTGCGCCGGCTCAGGCTGCGGTGCTCTTCCCAGTCGCGCACCATGGGGCCGAAGAAGCGGTGCCCGCGCAGCCAGCCGTGCAGGCGCGGCGAGGCCTTGGCGTAGCAGGCCGCCGCGAGCAGGACGAACGGGGTGGTGGGCAGGCCTGGCAGCGCCACGCCCAGGATGCCCAGGCCCAGCGACACCGTGCCGGCCAGCCAGAGCAGCCAGCGCAGCGCGCGCGGGGTTTCGTCGGGAGAGGGCATGCGCCGGCATGATAGCCAGCGCCCCGCGCGCCGTGGGGCTCAGGCCGCCGCGCCGATCGTGAGCGACACGCCGCCCACGCCCTCGACCCGGCCCTCGAGCCGGTCGCCCGGCACCACCGCGCCCACGCCCTCGGGCGTGCCCGTGTAGATCAGATCGCCGGCCTGCAGGTGGTAGAAGCGCGAGAGGTCTTCGATGATCTCGCGCACGTTCCAGATCAGCTTGTCCACGTCCGACTTCTGCTTCGTCGCGCCGTTCACCGTGAGCTCGACGGCGCCGCGCTCGATCACGGTGAACGGCAGGGGCACGATCTCGCTGCACACCGAGCCCTGCTCGATGTCCTTGCCCAGGTCCCAGGGGCGGCCCTTGTCGCGCGCCACCAGCTGCAGGTCGCGCCGTGTCATGTCCAGGCCGGCGGCGTAGCCGTAGATCAGCTCGTGTGCGTCGGCCGCGGCCACGCGAAAGCCCGCGCGGCCGATGGCCACCACCAGCTCCATCTCGAAGTGGTAGTTGCTGGTTTCGCTCGGGTAGGGCACGGTGCTGCCCGAGGGCGTGAGCGTGGAGAGCGACTTGGTGAAATAGAAGGGCCGCTCGACCGACTTGTCCACGGGCTTGCCCATTTCCACCGCGTGCGCGTGGTAGTTGCGGCCGACGAAGAACAGTCGGTTGACAGGGAACAGCTCGCTCTTGCCCTGGATGGGCAGGGCGGCGACGGCGGGCGGGTTGAAGAGGTACTGGGGCATGGTGGGTCCGGGGGTCAGGGCATCTGCGGTTGGTTGTCGGGGCGCACCTCGTAGACGCCGAGCTTGCGGTGCAGCGGCGACTCGTCGGCGACGAAGAGGAAGGCGGGCTCGCTGGCCGAGGCATTGACCAGCGTGGTGGGCGTGTAGCCCGGGATGCAGCAGGTGTCGGCCTCCTTCAGGTCGAAGTCGTGCCCCTGCACGCTCACGCGCGCGCGCCCTTCGATGGCGTGGTACACGCAGGCCGGCGAGCGCGCGGGCAGCGCGAGCGTCTGGCCGGGGCGCAGCATCAGCGCGTGGAAGCCGAGCACGTTTTCGGCGTCCTCGCCGGTCTCGGGGTTGGTGTAGGTGACCTGAACGTGCTGCAGGTCGGCCCGGTCCTCGGCGATGGACAGCAGCGCGGCCTTGGCGTCGGCCCAGGGGTAGCGCAGCATGGGGTAGCGCTGGCCGGCGCGGCCGAACACGGGCGTGGGCACCACGCCGGCGCGCGAATAGGCGCGGTCGCCGCGGCCGGGTTTCACCGCCTGCCGGCCGCCGTTGAGGTGGTAGCTCACCTCCAGGTAGTACATGAGCGGCAGGTCCAGCACGTCGAGCCAGACCACGGGCTGGTCGCCATCGTGGCCGTGCTCGTGCCAGCGGCCGGTGGGCGTGAGGATCAGGTCGCCGCGGCTCATGGGGCACTTCTCGCCGTCCACCGTGGTCCAGGCGCCCTCGCCTTCCACCACCATGCGCACCGCGTTGGGCGTGTGGCGGTGGCTGGGCGCCCACTCGCCGGGCAGCAGCAGCTGCATGCCCAGGTAGAGCGCGGCGCTGGCCTGCATCTTCTCCAGCGTGTGGCCGGGGTTGGCCAGCACCAGCACGCGGCGCTCGGCCTTCTCGATCGGCGTGAGCTCGCCGGCCTTCAGCAGCAGGGGCTTGATGTCGGCGTAGGCCCAGTGCGTGGGCTTCGTCTGGCGCGTGGGAATCTGCGGCGGCAGCACGCCGCGCAGGCTGGGCCACAGCGGCACCAGGTTGCGCTCCCGCAGGGCGGCCACGTAGTCGGCGGGCAGGTCTTCGAGGCGTCCGAGGTCGTTCATCGAGGTCTCCGTTGGGTTCAGTGCGCGGCCAGGCAGTGGTCCACCCGCCAGCCGTAGAGCCATTCCACGGCATCGTAGAAGCGTTCGGGCGAGCGGCCGCGCCACAGGTCGTTGCGCACCAGGCGCTCCACGCCCTTGGCGTGGTAGATGCGGCCCATCTCGCGCGAGCTGAGCACGATGCGCGCGGTGCGCGCGATGCGCGAGCGCTGGTACAGGTCCAGGGCCTTCTCGAAGTCGCCCAGGTGCACGCGCAGGGCCTCGCCCAGGGTCACGGCGTCCTCGATCGCCATGCAGGCGCCCTGCGCCATGTACTGCGTGGTGGGGTGGGCCGCGTCGCCCAGCAGCGTCACGCGACCAAAGCTCCAGCGCCCGATCGGGTCGCGGTCGGCCGTGGCCCATCGCTTCCAGCTCTTGGGCAGTTCAATGAGCTTTCGCGCCTTCGGGCAGATGCCCTGGAAGTAGCTCAGCACCTCTTCCTTGCTGCCGTCCTTCACGCCCCACTCTTCCGTCTCGCGGCTGTGGAAGGTGACGACCACGTTGTACTGCTCGCCGCCGCGCAGCGGGTAGTGCACCAGGTGGCAGTTGGGGCCGGCCCACAGGCTGGCGGCGTTCCAGCGCAGGTCCTCGGGGAAGTCGGCCTTGTCGACCACGGCGCGGTAGACCACGTGGCCGGTGACGCGCGCCGGGTCGCCCACGAACTGTTCGCGCACCACGGACTTCACGCCGTCGGCGCCGATCAGCGCCAGGCCGCGGTGCGCCTGGCCGTGCTGGTCGTGGGCCGTCACGCCGTCGGCGTCCTGCTCGATGCGCTCGATGCGCGTGGCGGTGTGGAAGCTCACGCGGTCGCTGGCCTGCACACCCTCCAGCAGCGAGCCGTGCGCGTCGGCGCGGTGGATCACGGCGTAGGGGTTGCCGAAGCGCTGGCGGAAGGCCTCGCCGGTGGGCACCCGTCCGATGGTGTACTCGTCGATGGCGTCAGTCATCACCATCTCGTCGATGTAGACCGCGCGCGAGCGCGCCGCCTCGCCCACGCCCAGGGCGTCGAAGGCCCAGAAGGCGTTGGGGCCGAGCTGCATGCCGGCGCCGATCTCGCCGATCTGCGGCGCCTGCTCGAACACCTGGACGCGAAAACCCTGGCGCACCAGCGCCAGCGCCGCGGCCAGGCCGCCGATGCCGCCACCGGCCACGAGGACGGGGAGGTTCTTGTCTTGTGTCGCCATGCCTGTCTCCTTCACAAGATTTGCATACTGATGATCAGTACACTCATCATAAGTGCCCTGATAGCATGCTGTCCACTTCCTCCCGTCGTCCTGTCCCGCCGCCCTTCATGAAACGTTCCGAGCCGTCCAACGTCAGCATCGACGACCAGCCGGGCCACTACATCCGGCGGCTGCACCAGATTTCGGTGGGCATCTTCCTGCAGGAACTGTCCGAGCTGGGCGTCACGCCGGTGCAGTACGCGGCGCTGCAAACCGTGGCCAATCAGCCGGGCATCGATCAGCGCACCCTGGCGCGCACCATCGCGCTGGACGCGTCCACCACCGGGGGGGTGGTCGACCGGCTGGAGCAGCGTGGCGCGCTGGAGCGGCGCACCGCGCCCACCGACCGGCGCGCGCGCCAGCTCTGGCTCACGGCCGCGGGCGAGAAGCTGCTGGCCGAGGCGGTGCCGGCCATGCTGCAGGCGCAGCAGCAGATCCTGGCGCCGCTGACCGAGCGCCAGCGCGCCGAGTTCATGCGCCTCATGCGCATCGTGGTGGATGAGAACAACGCGCTGAGCCGCGCGCCGAGCGAAGCGGCGAAGTGAAGGGGGCGCGCCGGCGCGCGCTCAGTCCCGCAGGTGCGCCACCACCGCCCGCACCACGGCCTCGTCGCGCAGCAGGCGCGTGTGGCCCAGGCCGCGGGTCTCCATCAGTTGGGCGCCGGGGATCGCGTCGCGGAAGGCCTCGGCGTCGGCGAAGCGGTTGATGCGGTCCTCGCGGTCGTGGACGATCAGTGTGGGCTGGGCCACGCGCGGTCCCACGGCGGCGGGCTCGAACTGGCGCATCAGGATGCCCTCGCGCGCTTCCACGCGCTGCTGCAGGCGCGCGCGGGTGTCCTCGCTCAGGCCGAACACGGCAGCGAACAGCCGCGTGTAGGCGTGCGGCGAGGCCGGCGGCGCCAGCAGCGCCAGGCGCGGCACGGCCAGGCCGCGCGCCGCCGCGTAGGCCAGCGCGTTGGCCGCCAGCGAATGCGCCACCACCGCGCGCACCTCATGGCCCTGCTGCTGCTGTCGCGCGATGAGGTAGTCGATGGCGCGCGCGAACTGCGGCAGGTTGCTGGTGCTGCCCTCGCTGCGCCCGTGCGCCGGCAGGTCCACCAGCAGGGGCCGCAGGCCCTGAGCGCTCAAGGCCTGCGCCAGCGGCAGCATCTGCGCGGCGTAGCCGCCCCAGCCGTGCAGCAGGACCACCACGGGGCCGTGCGGGCCGGGTGGCGGTTGGTAGAGGGTGAGGCTGGCGTCCTCGAAAGGCAGGCGCGTGATCCGCCAGCGGGCCAGGTCCGGCTGGCGTCGGTGCAGCCACTTGGACGGCAGGGGCGTGCCGAACACGCGGTAGGCGCCGCGCACGGCGAGCGCCGGCCACACGCGCTCGGACAGGGTGAGCGCCCAGCGCAGCCAGCGTGTGCCGGGGTTGGCCTGGTAGTAGGCCGAGGCGGTTTGCAACGAGGTGCTGTTCATCACGGATCTCCTAAAATCGCACGATCGTGCGAAATATGGTCGAACAAAAGAAGCGGCCCAGCACCGCTTCTCAGCTTTCGTAGGTCTTGAGCAGCCGCGCCCAGGTGGCCTGGGCGCGCTCGGCGGCGCGGGGATCGCGCAGGAAGCGCACGTCGTGGACCAGCCCGATCGCCAGGCTGCAGATTTCGCCCACCAACTGCTCCGGGTCGGTGTCGGCCTTCAGGTGGCCGGCCTCGATGGCCTGCAGCACGGTGCGGCGCAGGGCGGCGCGCCAGCGCGTCACCTCGCCCAGCAACAGCTCGCGCAGCTCGCCCTCGCGGTCGTCGAGTTCGAAGGCGCCGGAGGTGTAGAGGCAGCCCGTGTGCGCCTCCACGTCGCGCAGGCGGATCAGCCAGCGCCGCACGATCTCGCCCAGGCGCGGCAGTCCCTTGGGCGACTGCATGGCCGGCACGAAGACGTCGGCCAGGAAACGGCGGCCGAACTCCTCGATGACGGCTTTCTGCAGCGCCTCGCGCGAACCCACGCGCGAGAACACGCCGCTCTTGGACAGGCCGATGCGGTCGGCCACCGCCTGCAGGCTGATGGCCTCCAGGCCCTCGGCCGAGGCGAGGTCGAGCGCGGCGCCAACGATGGCGGCGCGCGTCAGTTCGCTTTTTTGTGTCCGGGCGTCCATGGCGGCGAAATTTAGCACGTTCGTGCGAAACTCGGAACACCGCCCGCTGGCGGTGGCCCGGCTTGGTCGATGAAAGGTCGCTGGCTATGATCCGCGCGTTCCGCGCCGCTGGCCCCATGAACCCACCCCTGCCCCCACTCAAGCCCGAGTTCCTGGCCATGCTGGTCAAGGGGGTGTCGCTCATGCTCAGCAGCTGCGACCTCGATCTGACGCCCAGCGTGATGCGGGCCGTGGGCAGTCGCATCGACGACGGCGGGCGCCGCATCACCGCCTATCTGGGGCGTGCCCAGTCGCGCCAGCTGTTGGCCAATATCGCGGCCAGCGGGCGGCTCGCGGCGGTGTTCAGCCAGCCCAGCACCCACCTGACGGTGCAGTTCAAGAGCCGGCGCGTCCGCTTGCGCGAGCCGCAGGCCGACGACCAGCCTTACCTCGAGCGCTACCGGCAGTCGCTGGAGCAGGAGCTCTCGGTGCTCGGCTTCGCGCCGCTCTATGTGCAGGCCTTGCTGGCGCATGCGCCAGACGATCTGGTGGCCGTCGAATTCGAGCCCGACGAAGCCTATGACCAGACACCCGGCTCCCGGGCGGGCAGCCCGCTGATGGCCGCTTGAGTCCTCCATGAACGCCACAGCCGCCATCGGTCCCGAGCAGCTCGCCACCATGGCCGAACTCAGGCCCTGTCTGGAAGGCGCGATCCCCGCCGTGATGGCCACCGTGGCGGCCGATGGCACGCCCAACGTGGCGTACCTGTCCCAGGTGCACCATGTGGACGAGCACCACGTGGCGCTGTCCTTCCAGTTCTTCAATCGCACCCGGCAGAACCTGCTGGCGCATCCGCGCTCCACGGTGCTGGTGACCAACCCGCTGAATTTCCACTTCTACCGCCTGCACCTGAAGTACCTGCGCACGGAAGACGAGGGGCCGGTGTTCGAGCGCATGAAAGCGCAGTTGGCGGGCATCGCCTCGCACGAGCGCCTGGAAGACGTGTTTCGCCTGCGCGGCGCCGACATCCACCAGGTGCTGGCCATCGAGCGCGTGCCGGTGGGCAAGGCCCCGCCCTTGCCCGCGCCGCTGAGGCGGCCCGAGCCCCTGGCGGTGCTGCGCCGCCTCAGCGGGCGTTTGTCCCGTGCGCGCACGCTCGATGCGCTGCTGGATGCCGCCCTCGATGGACTGCAGCAGGAGCTGGGCCTGTCGCAGGCCATGGTGCTGATCGCCGACACCGCCTCGGGGCGGCTCTACACCGTGGGCAGCCGGGGGTACCCGACCTCGGGCGTGGGCTCGGAAATCGCGGTGGGCCACGGGGTCATTGGCGTGGCCGCGCGCGAAGGCACGCCGGTGCGCATCAATCACATGACGAGCGCCGCGCGCTACAACCAGGCCCTGGCCGACAGCCTGGGCCGGCGCGAAGCGGGCGCCGAGATTCCTTACCCCGGCTTGGCCCGGCCGGGCAGCCAGCTCGCCGTGCCGCTGCTGTCCGCCGGCCGGGTCCTGGGGGTGCTGTTCGTGGAAAGCGAGCACGAGATGCACCTGAACCACGAAGACGAGGACCTGCTGGTCGCGCTCGCGGGCCAATTGGCGGCGGGCATCGACCTGATGCACGAGTCCGAGGAGCCTTGCGGCGACGACGGCGCGGCGGCCGCCAGCGCGGCGGTGGCCGCCAGCGCGGCCCCCTTGCTGCGCGTGCGCCGCTACCGGCGCGACGACAGCATCTTCGTCAACAACGCCTACCTCATCAAAGGCGTGGCCGGCGCCATCCTGTGGAAGCTGCTGAACGACCACCTCGGCGGCCGCAGCGAGTTCACCAACCGCGAGTTGCGCCTGGACACCACGCTGGGCCTGCCGGACGTGAGCGACAACCTGGAGGCGCGCCTGCTGCTGCTGCACCGCCGCCTGGGCGAGCAGTGCCCGGCGCTGCGGCTGCAGAAGACCGGGCGCGGCAGCTTCCGCTTCGACGCCCTCGCGCCGGTGGAGCTGGCCGAGAGCCCCTAGCGCGCGGCTCAGGCGCTCACCAGCCCGGGCACGGGCGGCAGGTTCATGCCACGCGCCAGCTTGGCCCAGTCGCGCGGGCTCAGGTGGGCGCGCGCCAGGTCCAGCACGGCGGCCACCGCCGGCGCGGGCGCCTTGGCCTGCATGTCGTTCACCATCAGGCAGCGCTCGATGGCGTTCGACGCGGGCAGCATCCAGCGCGCGACGGTCATCATCTCCTGCGGCGGGATGCTGGACACCAGCTCGTCGTGCAGGGCCAGCAGCTCGAAGTCGTTGTAGGTGGCCCAGAGTGCGCCGTTATGCGCCGTTTCCTCGGCGTGCATGTGCCGCAGGTTGTCGGCCACGAACAGGGCCAGCGCCAGGTACAGCGCGTGCATCGCGCCGGCGCGCTCGTCGGCCGGCACGGCGGCCAGGGCGCGCGCGGCCCCGCGCAGCTGGGCGGTGTGGCGCAGGTGGTCCTCGTGCTCCTCGGCGACGGCATCGCACACGCCGGGGCAGCGGGCCCGCAGCGCGGGGTGGATGAACCGGTTCTCGTGGTCCAGGTGGCGCTCGAACATCTCCATCAGTTCGATGGTGCGGTCAGCGGCGTCGTGCACCTCGGCCTCGTTGGTGGGGTCGGCGCGGCCGAGGGCGAGCAGGGTGTCGGCCATCATGGCGCGCAGCGCCTTGTGGATGCCGGCGTACAGGTTGAAGCGGCCTTCGCCCGCGCGGGCGGCGGCGGCGATGGCGGCGATTTCGATCGAATGGGAATGCATGGTGGGAGGTCCTTGGGCACCGGTGACGCCCGGCGCTCGGCGGTGGCGGCGGCGCCCCATGCGCCGCTCGTCCATGCCCGGAAGTCTCGTGAAAGCCCCCCGGTCGCGCCGCTAAATTGCGCTTAAGCGCTTCCTAAAAGGACCTTAAGCCTCCCCCGGGTGGGGGATGGAACGCTCAGTCCAGCCCGCGCGGGCGGCCGCGTGCCTGCTTGGTGGCCGATCGTTGCGCCTTGCCCTCCAGGCGCCGCTCGCGCGAGGCGCGCGTGGGCCGCGTGGCGCGGCGCGCCTTGGGTGGCACGGCCACCGCGTCCACCATGGCCTGCAGTCGCGCCAGGGCCTCGGCCTTGTTCTGCTCCAGACTGCGGCTGCCCTGGGCCTTGATGACGATCACGCCATCCTGCGTCAGGCGGGTGTCGCTGAGCGCCAGCAGGCGCGCCTTCACCGCCTCGGGCAGCGAGGAGGCGCGCACCACGAAGCGCAGGTGCACGGCGTTGCTGACCTTGTTGACGTTCTGGCCGCCCGCGCCCTGGGCGCGGATGGCGGTGAAGGCCACCTCGTCGGGGGCGATGGTCGGGCGCTCGGGCATGGCGGCAGTCTAGGCCCTGGGCCGCCGCGACCGGTTCAGTAGCGCTCTTTCACGCCGGTGACCATGGCCTTGACCAGGCGGGTGCGCTCCAGGCGGCCCATCACGATGGCCGCCGCGGCGTGCAGGCCGGCCAGCCCGATGAGGCCGTCGGCCAGGCTCTCGTGCGCCTCGCGCAGGGCCTCGTTGCCCCAGAAGCGGTCGGTGCCCTGCAGCCAGCCCGTGAGGCCCAGCAGCAGCACCAGCAGCATGAGCGCCAGCATCATCAGCGCGCCCAGGGGGTTGTGGCCGGGGACGTGCATTTCATCGCCCCGGAACCAGGCGCGCAGGTGGTGGCGCAGGCGCGTGGGCGTGGGCCAGAAGTCGCTGAAGCGCGCGTAGCGCGGGCCGATGAAGCCCCAGACCACGCGCAGCAGCACCAGGGCCGCGGCCGCGTAGCCCAGCCAGCGGTGCGGCCGCTCGCCTTCTTCCAGCACCCATTGGTTCAGCACCACGGTGCTCACCAGGGACCAGTGGAAGACGCGCACGAACGGGTCCCAGACCCGCTCGGCGCTCGGCGGCGTGTTCATTGGGACTTGACCGGTTTGCCCGACACCGGGTCGAAGTAAATCTCGACCTTCTTGCCGGCCTTGTCGTGGCCGTAGATTTCGTAGCAATTGCCCTTGGTGACCTTGAAGGTCTTGATCTGGTAGCCCTGGGCTTGCAGGTCCTTCTTGAAGTCGGCCTCCGGCTTCCAGCCCTCTTTGCTGGGCGCGCAGGTGGGGCTTGCCAGGGCGT
>NZ_MKSS01000174.1:0-13103 GCF_001897365.1 Hydrogenophaga sp. 70-12 | reverse complement strand
GTACACGAAGGGCCGAACCGCGCCCGTTCGGCCATCCTGCCGAAATTCACTGAAGATGGCCGCGCTTGATGCGCGTTGAGCGCGTCAGACCGATCCGGCCCATGCCCTCAGGTCGGCCTCGTGGACCTGGCCGATCTTGCGGTGAACGGCGCGGCCGTCCGGCCCGAACACCACCGTGAACGGCAAGGCGCCGGTGGCGTTGCCCAGCGAACGGCTGAGCTCGGTGCCGGCGAAGCCGGTCATGCCCACGGGAAAGCGCAGCGGCAGGCGCTGCAGGAACTGGCGCACCGGCTCTGCCCGGTCCACCGCCAGGGCCAGGAACTGCCAGCCTTTGGGTGCCTGCTTTTCGTGGAAGGCGTTGAGCAGCGGCAGCTCTTCCACGCAGGGCGGGCACCAGGTGGCCCAGAAGTTCACCAGCAGCGGACTGCCGCGCCAGTTGGCCACGGCCAGTGAACCGCCCTCGGGCGTTTCAAAGGCGGTCTGCCAGAAAGCGGTCTCGGCGCCGTCGAGCACCGGGGTCGGGCTCAGGCGGCGGTCGGCCCACCAGGCGCCGGCGCCGGCCGCGGCCAGGGCCACGCCCCCTGCCAGCCAGTGGCGGCGTTGCATCTTCATGGCCATCAGGCGCCCTCCCCCGCCTCGGCGATCAGGCGCTCGCGCAGCGCGGTGGCGTCGCCGCGCGGTTTGCGGCCCTGGCTGTCGGGCTTGAGCGCGCCGCGCAGGCCATCCAGGTCGTGCACCAGCAGGTGCAGGAGCACCCACTGGCCCAGCGCCTCGCTGCGGGTGCGCACGGTCAGGGCGTCGACGGCTTCGCCGCGCCAGCCGCTGGCCGTGCCGGGGTGGTAGTCCACCTTGTGGTCGATCAAGGCCCATTCGGCCTGCTTGGGGTCGTCGCAGAAAAGGTGCATGTGGAGGTCGCTGTGGCGCGTGGCCGTGCCGTGCCAGGCGGCGCCGCCCAGGTGGGGGCGGAAGGCCTGGAGTCGATCCATCCAGACCAGCGCCAGTTCCCGCAGCGCGCGCAGCTCGGCCGGCTGGGTGTCGGCGCAGAACACGGCGATGTGCTCGCGCACGGCCGCTTCCAGCGTGTCGTTGTCGGGCAGCGGGGTTCGGGCGGGCAGGCCCAGCTGGCGGATGGCGGCGCGCTTGGCCGCGGCGTAGTCCTGGCCTTCGTCGACCACCAGGCGCGCGGCCACGGCGGCGATCTCGGCGGCGGTGTCGTCTCGCGAGAGCATCCGGGGATTGTGCCCCGTGGGCAAAACCTAGAATCCGCGGATGCATATTCACATCCTGGGCATCTGCGGCACCTTCATGGGCGGTGTCGCGGCCCTGGCCCGCGAGGCGGGCCACCGCGTGACCGGCTGCGACGCCGGCGTCTACCCCCCCATGAGCGACCAGCTGCGCGCGCTGGGCATCGACCTCATCGAAGGCTTCGGCGCCGACCAGATGGCGCTGAACCCCGACATCTGGGTGGTGGGCAACGTGGTGAGCCGCGGGCGCCTGCCGGACGGCACCCCCAAGTTCCCGCTGATGGAGGCCATCCTGGAGGCCGGCGCGCCCTACACCAGCGGACCGCAGTGGCTGGCCGAGCACGTGCTGCAGGGCCGCCACGTGCTGGCCGTGGCCGGCACGCACGGCAAGACCACCACCACCTCGATGCTGGCCTGGGTGCTGGAGGCCTGCGGGCACAAGCCCGGCTTCCTGGTGGGCGGCGTGCCAATGAACTTCGGCGTGTCAGCGCGGCTGGGCGAAGGCCAGGCCGATCCCGCCGCAGGGCCGTCCCAGGGCGGGATCGGCCTTCCCGCGGGGCAGCGGCGCAGCGTGAGGGCCCCGTTCGTCATCGAAGCCGACGAGTACGACACCGCCTTCTTCGACAAGCGCAGCAAGTTCGTGCACTACCGCCCGCGCACGGCCATCCTCAACAACCTCGAATTCGACCACGCCGACATCTTCGACGACCTCAAGGCCATCGAGCGGCAGTTCCACCACCTGGTGCGCACCGTGCCGGGCAGCGGCCGCGTGGTGGTCAACGGCCTGGAGGACAGCCTGGAGCGCGTGCTGCACCAAGGATGCTGGAGCGAGCTGCGCAGCTTCGGCGCCGCCGTGAGCGACTTCACCGCGCAGGGCGAGCCGCACGATTTCGCCGTGCTGTACCGCGGCCAGGCGGTTGGCCACGTGCGTTGGGCGCTCAGTGGCGTGCACAACCAGCTCAACGCGCTCGCCGCCATCGCCGCGGCCGATCACCTCGGCGTGCCGCCGGCCGAGGCCGCGCAGGCGCTGGCCCACTTTCAGAACGTGCGCCGCCGCATGGAGGTGCGCGGCGCCGTGGCGCGCGCGGGCGGGGACATCACGGTCTACGACGACTTCGCGCACCACCCCACGGCCATCCGCACCACCCTCGACGGCCTGGCGCGCCGACTGGGCCAGCCGCGCGGGCGCATCCTGGCGGTGTTCGAGCCGCGCAGCAACACCATGAAGCTGGGCACCATGAAATCGCAGCTGCCCTGGAGCCTGGAAAACGCCGACCTGGCCTTCTGCCATTCGGGCGGGCTCGACTGGGACGCTGCCGAAGCGCTGGCCCCCATGGGCGCGCGCGCCCAGGTCGGCGCGAACATCGAGACGGTCGTGAACCAGGTGGTGCGGGCCGCCCAGGCCGGCGACCACATCGTGTGCATGAGCAACGGCGGCTTCGGCGGCATCCACGAGCGCCTGCTCAAGGCGCTCGCCGGCTGATGCCCGCGCGTCGGACTCAGTAGCTCAGCGACTGCGCCGGCACATCCACCGTGACCAGCGGCTTGGCCAGCGCCGCGCTGGCCGCGCGCGCGAAGGCCAGGGCCCAGTCGCGGTGCGCCGCGTCCTGGAAACGCGGCTGGCCAGCGGCCTGCGCGATGCACAGGATCTTGTCGGCCGTGAGCACCTTGCCCGTGGGGCGGATCGGCTCGCAGCCCATCCGCGTGAACTGCTCGTCCAGCCAGTGCCGCGCCTGGTCGTGCGGCATGGGCTGCACCTCTTCCAGGTCGATGCGGTAGGTGGCTGGCTCGCCCCAGGTGATGATGACTTGGCTGCGCATGTGGGTCTCCGCAAGGCGTGTTGTCAGGCCATTGTGCCGCGCGCCGGGGCGCGGCACGGCGCAAACCCCTGGGCGGCTCAGCCCGCGCGGCGCCGCGCGGCCTGCACCGACTGCGACAGGATCTCCAGCGCCTGCACCGAATCGTCCCAGCCCAGGCAGGCGTCGGTGATGCTCTGGCCGTACTGCAGCGCCGCGGGGTCGTCCTTGCCGGGGGTGAACTTCTGCGCGCCGGCCTCGATGTGGCTTTCGATCATCACGCCGAAGATGGACCGGGAGCCGCCCGCGATCTGCGCGCCCACGTCGCGCGCCACGTCGAGCTGCTTCTCGTGCTGCTTGCTGCTGTTGGCGTGGCTGAAATCGATCATGAGGCGAGGCACCTGCTTGGCCGCCTCCAGGTCCTTCACGGCGGCGGCCACGCTGACGGCGTCGTAGTTGGGCGCCTTGCCGCCGCGCAGGATCACGTGGCAGTCCCGGTTGCCCTTGGTCTGCACGACGGCGACCTGGCCGTTCTTGTGCACCGACAGGAAATGGTGGCCGCGGCCCGCCGCCTGGATGGCGTCGGTCGCGATCTTGATGTTGCCGTCGGTGCCGTTCTTGAAACCGATGGGCGCCGACAGGCCCGAGGCCAGTTCGCGGTGCACCTGGCTCTCGGTGGTGCGCGCGCCGATGGCGCCCCAGCTGATGAGGTCGCCGATGTACTGCGGCGAAATCACGTCAAGGAACTCGCTGCCCGCCGGCAGGCCCTGGCGGTTGATCTCGATCAGCAGCTGGCGCGCGATGCGCAGGCCCTCGTCGATGCGGTAGCTCTCGTCCAGGTAGGGGTCGTTGATCAGGCCCTTCCAACCCACCGTGGTGCGCGGCTTCTCGAAGTACACGCGCATCACGACTTCCAGCGTATCGGCGTGCTGCTCGCGCAGCTTCTTCAGGCGCCGCGCGTAGTCCAGGGCAGCGCCGGGGTCGTGGATGGAGCACGGGCCGATGACCACGAGCAGCCGGTCGTCCTTGCCGTGCAGGATGCGGTGGATGCGCTGGCGCGTCTGGCTGATGAGGTCTTCCGTCGCCGTGCCGGCGATGGGGAAGAAGCGGATGAGGTGTTCGGGCGGGGGAAGCACGGTGATCTTCTGGATGCGTTGGTCGTCGGTCTCGCTGGTCTTGTCGAGCGGACGCGCATACCAGGCGTCGCTGGCGGCGGAAGTGGCTTTGGCGTTCATCACGGGCTCCTGGGTGGGTCTAGAGAAAATGGATGGGGCGAAAAAAAACCGCCGGGCTTGAGGCTCCGGCGGTTGTTGTTCGAGATGCTTGGCGCGCTTACGACTTCGCCTCTCGTCCGCCGGGGACAGAGAACCAAAAGTAAAAAGCAAAGTAAACGGCGCGCGAAGGCATGGCACGCAATGTAGCACAGGGCCTGAGGCGCTCGCCCCTCAGCCCGCCCAGCCGCTGGTTTTGAGCAACACCCCCAACGCGCCGCAGGCCGCGATCACCGGGATGACGCCGAGCTTGAAACGCACCAGCGCCAGGGCCGCGAGCGCGGCGATCGCCAGCGCGGCGGCATCGACCGGTCCGCCAGGCAAGGGCCGGGCGATATGGGCCAGGAAGAACACGCCGAGGCTGGCGATCACACCCACCACCGCCGCCGTGATGCCGGTAAGCGGCGCGGTGAAATGCACCTGCCCATGCGTGCTTTCCACCAGCGGGCCGCCCGCGAGAATGAAAACGAACGAGGGCAGGAAGGTGAACCAGGTGACCACCGCCGCCGCCAGCGCCGCGCCCCAGAAGCGCGCATCGGGGCCCAGCACCTCGGTGTGCCAGCCGCCCAGGAAACCGACGAAGGCCACCACCATGATCAGCGGCCCCGGCGTGGTTTCACCCAGGGCCAGGCCATCGATCATCTGCGGCCCGCTGAGCCAGCCGTGCTGCACCACGGCACCCTGGTAGACGTAGGGCAGCACCGCGTAGGCGCCGCCAAAGGTGAGCAGCGCGGCCTTGGAGAAGAACAGGCCCATGGCGCCCAGCACGCCCTGCGCGCCCTGCCACGCGAGCAGCGCCGCCATGGGCAGCGCCCACAGAAGCGCGCCCACCAGCAGCACGCGCGCCAAGCGGCCCCGCGAGAAGCGCGCGTGCGCCGGCGGGGGGGTGTGGTCGTCGATGAGCGCCACAGGCGGCGCGGGCGCCGGTGCCGCCGAGGCCGCGGCCTGGGCGCCGGCGGGCAGGAACTGCGAGGGCGCGAAGCGCCCGCCCAGCCAGCCCAGCGCCAGCGCCGACAGCACCACCAGCGGAAACGGCAGCTGGAAGACGGCGATGGCGGCGAAGCTGCCGACCGCCATGGCCCACAGCCAGGGCGCGCGGCGCGGCGAGCGCAGCACCTTGCCGCCGATGCGCCAGACCGCCTGCACCACGATGGCCGCCACGGCGGGCTTGATGCCATAGAGCAGGCCCGCCACCCAGCCCACCTGGCCATACACCAGGTAGGCCCAGCTCAGGGCGATGAGCAGCAGCAGAGAGGGCAGCACGAACAGCGCGCCCGCCGCGATGCCACCCCAGGTGCGGTGCAGCAGCCAGCCGATGTAGGTGGCCAGTTGCTGGGCCTCTGGGCCGGGCAGCAGCATGCAGTAGTTGAGCGCGTGCAGGAAGCGCCGCTCGCTGATCCAGCGCCGCTGCTCCACGAGTTCGCGGTGCATCACCGCGATTTGCCCCGCCGGGCCGCCGAAGCTGATGAAGCCGAGCTTGAGCCAGAAGCGCAGGGCCTCGCCAAACGGCACCGGCCCTGGCGCGCCCGCGCTCAAGCCGTGCCGCCGACCGTGAGGGCCTCGATGCGCAGCGTGGGTTGGCCCACGCCCACGGGCACGCTCTGGCCTTCCTTGCCGCAGGTGCCCACGCCGCTGTCGAGCTTCATGTCGTTGCCGATCATGCTCACGCGCGTGAGCGCGTCCGGGCCGTTGCCCACCAGGGTGGCGCCCTTCACGGGGTACTGGATCTTGCCGTTTTCGACCCAGAAGGCCTGGCTGGCCGAGAACACGAACTTGCCGCTGGTGATGTCCACCTGGCCGCCGCCGAAGTTGGTGGCGTACAGGCCCTTCTTGATGCTGGCGACGATCTCGTCGGGGTGCTTGTCGCCGCCGAGCATGTAGGTGTTGGTCATGCGCGGCATGGGCGTGTGGGCGTAGCTCTCGCGCCGGCCGTTGCCGGTGGGCTTGACGCCCATCAGGCGTGCGTTCATGGCGTCCTGGATGTAGCCGCGCAGGATGCCGTCTTCGATGAGCACGTTGCGCTGCGACACATGGCCTTCGTCGTCGACGTTGAGCGAGCCGCGGCGATCGGCGATGGTGCCGTCGTCGAGAACGGTGACGCCCTTGGCGGCCACGCGCTGGCCAATGCGGCCGGCAAACGCGCTGCTGCCCTTGCGGTTGAAGTCGCCTTCCAGGCCGTGGCCCACGGCCTCGTGCAGCAGGATGCCGGGCCAGCCGCTGCCCAGCACCACCACCATCTCGCCCGCGGGCGCGGGGCGCGATTCGAGGTTGGTCAGCGCCTGCTCCACCGCCTCGTCCACGTAGGACTGCACCATGGCGTCGTCGAAGTAGGCCAGGCCGAAGCGGCCACCGCCGCCCGAATTGCCCATCTCGCGCCGGCCGTTCTGTTCGGCGATGACGGTGACCGACAGGCGGATCAGCGGGCGCACGTCGGCCGCCAGCGTGCCGTCGGCGCGCGCCACCAGCACCACGTCGTGCTCGGCGGCCAGGCCGGCCATCACCTGGGCCACGCGGGGGTCCTTGGCCTTCGCCAGGCGCTCCACTTTTTCAAGCAGCGCCACCTTGGCGGTGCTGTCCAGCGAAGCGATGGGGTCCACGCCAGCGTAGAGCGAGCGCGAGGGGGCGACCTTGGGCGCCGCCACCTTGACCTTCTTCGTCTGGCCCTGGCCCGAGATGCTGCGCACGGTGCGCGCGGCGTCGAGCAGCGAGTCCCAGGACAGGTCGTCGGAGTAGGCGAAGGCGGTCTTCTCGCCGCTGACGGCGCGCACGCCCACGCCCTGCTCGATGTGGAAGCTGCCGGTCTTGACGATGCCCTCCTCCAGGCTCCAGCCCTCGTTGCGCGTGGCCTGGAAATAGAGATCGGCATCGTCCACCCCGTGCGAGCGGATCTCCGCCAGCGCCTGGTGCAGGTGGGCGGTGGTGAGGCCGAAGGGTTCGAGCAGCAGTTGCTCGGCGGTGGCCAGTCGGGCCAGGGTGGGTTCGCGGGCGATCATCCGGGCATTGTAGGAACCGCCCGCCCGCCTGTGGGCCTCAGGGCTTTGGTTCCGTCGGGGGTTTCGGCGGGGGCCATCCCGCCGGGTGCTCGCGCATCCAGTCGAGCAGCGCGCCGTCGTCCTGGCCGGCCATGCCCTGCGCCAGCGCGGCGGCGAAGACCGCGGCGGCCTGCGGGCCAAGGACGCCCTCATGGCCGGTGGACCGACCGGCCGCCACCGCCAGGCGGGTGTCCTTGGCCAGCAGGCTCATGTGGGCGCGCGGTGCCGTGTCGCCAGCCAGCCGGCGGCGCAGGCGGTCGGAGCCGATCCAGCTCTGGCCGCTGGAGCGCTCGATCACGTCCAGCGTGCGCGAGAGGTCCAGCCCCAGGCGCTGGGCCAGGGCCAGGGCCTCGGCCGCGCCCGCCAGGTTGATGCCCGCCAGCAGGTTGTTCACCAGCTTGGTGCGCGCCCCGTCGCCCACGCGGGCGCCGACGCGGAACTGGCTGTCGGACAGGTCGGCCAGCAGGCCCGCGTGGCGCTGCAGGGTGGCCTCGGGGCCGGCGAGCATCAGGCTCATGGTGCCGGCGCGCGCCCGGGCCGGGCCGCCGGACATGGGAGCGTCGATGGTGTCCACGCCCTGGGACGCCAGCCGCGCCGCGATGGCTTCGGTGTCCTCGGGGGCGATGGTGGGGCACAGCAGCAGGGTCTGGCCCGGCCGCAGCGCGGCGGCGGCACCCTGCTCACCCCAGAGCACCTCGCGGCACTGCGCGGCGTCCACCACCACCAGGGCCAGCACGCCGCCGTCGGCCAGGCGCTCGGTGGCGGCGCGCGCGCTGGCGCAGACCGTGGCGCCGGCCGCGCGGGCGCGTTCGGCGCAGGCGGGGTCGACGTCGCGCACCACCACGGCCCAGCCGCGCTCGCGCAGGCGCTCGACCATGGCACCGCCCATCAGGCCGGCGCCGATGACGGCCACGGGGTGATCGCCGCTGCGCTCCGGTGCGCCGGTCATGAGGGCACCAGTCGCTTGGCGCGCGAAATGGCCAGCAGCATGCCCAGGCCCACGCCCATGGTCACCATGGCGGTGCCGCCGTAGCTGACGAACGGCAGCGGCACGCCCACCACGGGCAGGATGCCGCTGACCATGCCCATGTTCACGAAGGCGTAGACGAAGATGTTGAGCGTGAGCGCACCCGCCAGCAGGCGGGAGAACAGCGTGGGCGCCTCGGCCGCGATGACCAGCCCGCGGCCGATGAGCGCGGTGAAACCGGCCAGCAGCACCAGCACGCCCACCAGGCCGAACTCCTCGGAGAAGGCGGCGTAGATGAAGTCGGTGGTGCGCTCGGGAATGAACTCCAGGTGGGTCTGCGTGCCCTGCATGAAGCCTTTGCCCCAGACGCCGCCCGAGCCGATGGCGATCATGCCCTGGATGATGTGAAAGCCCTTGCCCAGCGGGTCGGTGGTCGGGTCCAGCAGGGTGCACACGCGCTGGCGCTGGTACTCGTGCAGCACCTGCCAATCCACGCCGGGCGCGCACCAGGACGATTCATTGAAGATCAGCACCACCACGCCGATGCCCAGCAGCACCACGGGCGGGACGATCAGCTTCCAGCTCAGGCCGGCGAAGAAGATGACGGCCAGGCCGGAGGCCAGCACCAGCAGCGTGGTGCCCAGGTCGGGCTGGAGCAGGATCAGGCCGATGGGCACGGCCAGCAGCCCGCCCGCGACCACGAAGTCCATGGGCTTGAGCTGGCCTTCGCGGCGGTGGAACCACCAGGCCAGCATCATGGGCATGGCGATCTTCATGATCTCGCTGGGCTGGATCACCGTCACGCCGATGTCGAGCCAGCGCTGGGCACCCTTGCGCATGATGCCGGCGAACTCCACCCCCAGCAGCAGGGCCACGCCCACCAGGTAGAGCGGCAGCGCCAGGCTCATCAGGCGCTGCGGCGGGATTTGCGAGCACACCAGCATGACGGTGGCGCCGATCAGCATGTTGCGGCCGTGCTGGGAAAAGCGCGAGCCGTGGTCGAAGCCCACCGAGTACATGGTGACCAGGCCCAGGGCGGCCATGAAACAGATGATGGCGATGAGCGGCCAGTCGAAGCCCCGCATGAAGGGGATCGCGCGCTGCAGCAGACTGGGTTTGTCGAGGACGACGGCCATGGACCGCGATTATCCTCAGTCGATGCACCCCCTCCCCACCACCCACCTGCTCTACCTGCACGGCTTCCGGTCCTCCCCCCTGTCGATGAAGGCCCGCCTGGTGGGCGAGCGCGTGCGCCGCGCGCACCCCGCCGTGACCTGGTGGTGCCCCCAGCTGCCGCCGTCGCCGCGCGCCGCCACCGAATGGATCCGCCAGGCCACGGCCGACTGGCCGCGCGAACGCACGGCGGTGGTGGGGTCCTCGCTGGGCGGGTTCTACGCGCGCTGGTTCGCCCTGCAGACCGGCTGCCGGGCGGTGCTGCTCAACCCCGCGGCCCACCCCGCGCGCGACCTGGCCGCCCACATCGGCGAACAGACCACCTGGCAGAACCCCGAGGAGCGCTTCTTCTTCGAGCCCGGCTTCGTGGACGAACTGCGGGCGCTGGAGAGCGACATCGCGCGCCTGTCGCCGGCCTCGCCGGCCACGCCCGAGCGCCTGTTCGCGCTCATCGCCAAGGGCGACGAGGTGCTGGACTGGCGCGAGATGCAGGCCTTTTGCGCGGGCGGCGGCATCCGCCTGCTGGAAGGCGGCGACCACGCGATCAGCGATTTCGAGGCCCACATGGACGCGGTGTTCGGCTTCCTGCGGCTGGCCTGAGCCGGGCGGGATGGGACAATCGCGCCCATGCACATCCTGTTCGACGAGGCCGGCAAGTTCCTGACCGGCCGCCTGCTGTCCGAGTCCGACAGTTCCCTCCAGGTGGAACTCGACTCCGGCAAGCGGGTGAAAGTGAAAGCGGCCAACGCGCTGCTGCGGTTCGAGAAACCCGCGCCCGCCGAGCTCCTGAAGGAGGCCGGCGCGCTGGCCGAGGGCATGGAGCTCGAACTCGCCTACGAATTCGCGCCCGAGGACGAGTTCGGCTTCGCCGACCTGGCGCGCGAGTACTTCAGCGCCCAGGCCGGCACCGCCCAGCAGGTGGCCGCGCTGCTCACGCTGCAGAACGCGCCGCACTACTTCCGCCGCGCCGGCAAGGGCCGCTTCAAGAAGGCCCCGCCCGAGATCGTGGCCCAGGCCCTGGCCGCCATCGAGAAGAAGAAAGAGCTGCAGGCCCGCATCGAGGCCTGGGCCGCCGAGCTGGTGGCGGGCCGCTGCCCCGAGCCGGTGCACCAGCAGCTCTACCGCATCCTCTTCAAGCCCGACAAGAACGGCCCCGAATACAAGGCCGTGGTCGAGGCCGCGCGCCTGAGCCACACCGCGCCGCTGGTGCTGCTGCAGCAGGCTGGGGCCATCCGCAGCGCCTACCAGTTCCACTGGCAGCGCTTCCTGTTCGAGCACTTTCCCAAAGGCACGGGCTTCCCTGCGCTGAACGCCCCGCCGGTGGCCGAGGCGCTGCCGCTGGCGGCCGTGGCGGCCTTCTCCATCGACGACTCCGCCACCACCGAGATCGACGACGCGCTCTCCGTGCAGGGCCTGGGCTCGGGCACGGTCACGCTGGGCATCCACATCGCGGCGCCGGGCCTGGCCATCGCGCCGGGCGACCCGCTCGACGAACTCGCGCGCACGCGCCTGTCCACCGTCTACATGCCCGGCCACAAGATCACCATGCTGCCCGACGCGGTGGTCGACGCCTACACGCTGCAGGCCGGACGCGACTGCCCGGCCGTCTCGCTGTACGTGGAGATCGACGAGGCCACGCTGGCCGTGGGCCCCAGCCGCACCGCGCTGGAGCGCGTGCCGATCGCCCACAACCTGCGCCACGACCGGCTCGACGCGATCGTCACCGAGGCCTGGCTCGCCGGCGAGGCCAACGCCCAGGCCCCGGCCGAGCTGGCCGGGCTGCAGCCCGCGCTGGTCTTCCTGCACCGCTTCGCGCGCGAACACAAGGCGCAGCGCGAAATCGCGCGCGGCAAGCCCGAGACCTTCGCGCGCCCCGACTACACCTTCAAGCTGGAAGGCGTGCAGGGCGACGAACCCGCCGGCGACGAACGCGTGCTCATCGGCACGCGCTCGCGCGGCGCGCCGCTGGACCTGATGGTGGCCGAGGCCATGATCCTGGCCAACAAGACCTGGGGCCTGTGGCTGGCCGAGTGCGGCGTGCCCGGCATCTACCGCAGCCAGGCCAGCCTGCTGCCGGGCATCAAGGTGCGCATGGGCACCAAGGCCCTGCCGCACGCCGGCATCGGCGTGAAGGCCTACACCTGGGCCACCTCGCCGCTGCGCCGCTACGTCGACCTGGTCAACCAGTGGCAGATCGTGGCCTGCGCGCGCCACGGCAAGACCGCCGCGCTGGCCGCGCCCTTCAAGCCCAAGGACGCCAACCTGCTCGCCGTGGTCAGCGCCTTCGACGCCGCCCACACCGCCTACAACGGCTTCCAGGGCGGCATGGAGCGCTACTGGACGCTGCAGTACCTGCGTCAGAACGGCATCACCGAACTCACCGCCACGCTCATCAAGGACGGCCTGGTGCGCGCCGACACCCTGCCCCTGGTGCTGCCGGTGCTGGGCGCCGATGGCCTGCTGCGCGGTGCCCACCTGCGGATCCGGCTGGGGGCCATCGACGACATCACCTTGGAGCTGAGCGGCACGGTCATCGAGCGGCTCGACCAGCCGGTGGAAGATCCCGCGGCGCTCGAGTCCGAGGCCGAGGAGGACGAGGAAGAGCCGCTGGGCGCCCCGGTGGCGCTGGCCATCGACCTGGACGAGGCCGCGGCGGCCGAAACGCCCCCCGACGGAACGCAGAACGGATAATCCCCCGCGTGAAATCCGCCGCCCGCGCCAAGGCCGTCCGCACCCTGAGGAACCTGAGCACGCTGCAGCTCGCGCTGCTGGTCTCGCTCGGGGTGCACGCGGCCCTGCTGGCGGTGCGCTTCGCCGACCCGGAGCGCTTCGACCGCGTGTTCAAGGACACGCCGCTGGAGGTGATCCTGGTCAACGCGCGCAGCGACCAGCGCCCCGAGAAGGCCCAGGCCATCGCCCAGGCCGCGCTGGCCGGCGGCGGCGACGCCGAGCGCGGGCGCGCCACCTCGCCGCTGCCCCCCGCTGCCATCGCCCGGCTGGGCGACACGCCCGACGAAGAACTGCGCCGCATGGAGGCCCTGATGGAGCAGCAGGTGCAGCTGCTCGCGCAGGTGCGCCGCGCGCTGGCCACCATGCCGCCGCCCGCTCCCGTGGCCCAGCGCCAGACGCCCGAGGCCCGCGAGCAGGAACAGAGGCGCCAGGCCCTGGTGCGCGTGCTGGCCGAGATCGAGAAACGCATCAACGAGGAAAACGCGCGGCCGCGCAAGCGCTACATCAGCCCGGCCACGCGCGAAGCCGTCTACGCCGTCTACTACGACGGCCTGCGCCGGCGCATCGAGCAGCACGGCACGGCCAACTTCCCCGAGGCCGCCGGGCGCAAGCTCTATGGCGAACTCACCATGGTCATTACCGTGAACCACACCGGCCAGGTGCTCGACACCGAGGTGGTGCAGGGCTCCGGCAACCGCCTGCTCGACAGCCGCGCCCAGGCCATCGTGCGTGGCCTGGCCTTCGGTCGCTTCAACGAGGCCATGCGCCGCCAGGCCGACCAGATCGTGGTCGTCTCGCGCTTTCGCTTCACGCGCGAGGACGGCCTGCAGACCCAACTGTCGGGACAGTAGTGGTACGCGCCTTCGGTCGCTGGCTGCTGTGGTTGGTGC
>NZ_MKSS01000173.1:0-2480 GCF_001897365.1 Hydrogenophaga sp. 70-12 | reverse complement strand
GAGCGAGGGGATCGGTCAGGTGAACGTGGCGGTGAACCAGCTGGACCAGATGACGCAGCAGAACGCGGCGCTGGTGGAGCAGAGCGCGGCCGCCGCTCAGAGCCTGCGCGATCAGGCCGGCCGGTTGACGGACGTGGTGCAGGTGTTCCGCCTCGCGCACTGAAGCGGCGGACCAGACAACCAGAAGACAAGGAGAGACAGACATGCAAGCATTCATGCGGCAATTCACCGTGCGCCAGCGCATGATCGGCGCCATCGCCGTGGTGCTGGCCCTTCTGGGCGCCGTCGGCGGCGCCGGCCTCTGGGGCATGTGGCGCCTCTCGCATGTGGCCACCGAGTTCACCGAGCGCGCGTACCAGGAAACGCTCGCGCTCTCGCAGCTCAAGGCCTCCATGGGCGCGATGACGCGCCATGAGAAGGACATGATCATTGCCTACGAGAAGCCCGACCTGGTGGTCGCGGCCAAGGCGCGCTGGAAGACCGAGGCCGACAAGACGGCCGTGACCATGGACAGCCTGCTCTCCGGCCGCGACGCCTCGCGCGACGCGCTGGTGACCCAGGCGCAGGAGCGCCTGAAGGCCTACATGGCCGCGATCGAACCGGTGTCGCACCAGCTGGAGAGCGGCGGCTATGAAACGGCCACCATCGCCAACCGCATGCTCGGGCGCGCGCACGAGCAGCACAAGGCCCTGTCGGAACTGCTCACCCAGGTGGAGCAGGTGATGGGCGAGGACGTGGCCGGTCTGAGCGCGCGGGGCAAGGCGGCGAGCCAGCAAACCCTGTGGATTTTTGGCGTCGCGCTGGCGCTGGCCGCGCTGGTGGTGGTGCCCACCACCCTGGCCAACATGCACAGCATCTGCGCGCCCGTGGACCAGGCGCGCCACCTGGCCGACGCCATCGCCGAGGGCGATCTGACGCGCCCGGTGCAGGCCACGGGCCGCGACGAACTCGCCGAGCTGCTGCGCTCGCTGGGCCGCATGCAGACCTCGCTGTCGCGCATCGTCGGCGACGTGCGCCTCAGCAGCGACAGCATCGGCACCGCCTCGCAGGAAATCGCCACGGGCAACCAGGACCTGAGCTCGCGCACCGAACAGACCGCCAGCAACCTGCAGCAGACGGCGGCCAGCATGGAGCAACTCAGCGGCACCGTGCGCCAGAGCGCCGACGCCGCGCGCCAGGCCAGCGCCATGGCGGCGGCCAACGCCGAAGTGGCCGCGCGCGGCGGCGAGGTGGTGGGCCAGGTGGTCACCACCATGCAGGAGATCCAATCCAGCAGCCAGAAGATCGGCGACATCATCGGCGTCATCGACGGCATCGCCTTCCAGACCAACATCCTGGCGCTCAACGCCGCTGTGGAAGCGGCGCGCGCGGGCGAACAGGGCCGCGGCTTCGCGGTGGTGGCGGCCGAGGTGCGCAGCCTGGCGCAGCGCAGCGCCGAGGCGGCGAAAGAGATCAAGTCCCTGATCGGCGACAGCGTGGACAAAGTGCAGACCGGCACGCAGCTCGTGGCGCAGGCCGGCAGCACCATTGGCGAGATCGTGGACAACGCGCAGAAGATCTCGGCCTTCGTCACCGACATCACCACGGCCGCGCAAGAGCAGAGCGACGGCATCGGTCAGGTGAACACCGCCGTGGGCCAGCTGGACCAGATGACGCAGCAGAACGCGGCCCTGGTGGAGCAGAGCGCGGCCGCGGCCGAAAGCCTGCGCGAGCAGGCCGGCCGTCTGGCCGCCGCGGTTCAGGTGTTCCGCGTCGCGGCGTAAGAGGCCCGCCATGAACTTCAACCAACGCCTCGTGCTGGCCTTCGTGGCGCCGGCCGTGCTGTTCGTGGCCGGCCTGGGCGGCAGCATCTGGTCGCTCACGCAGACCCAGTCGCAGTTCGACCGGTACATCAACACCGAACAGGCCGTGGCCAGCGGTGTGCAGGAGATGTACGCCCAGGGCCTGCAGATGGGCCAGGCGCTGCGCAACATCGTGCTCGACCCGAACAACCCGCAGGCTTTCAAGAACCTGGAGGCCGCGCGCGAGGCGTTCGACGCCGCGCACAAGGGCACGCTGGAGGCCGCGCGCGGCACGCCGGCCCAGGCCGCGCTGGCGCCGCTGGCCGGGCTGCGCGCCGAGCAGGCGAACGCGCAGGACAAGGTGCTGACGCTGGTCAAGACCAGCGCCGCCGAGGCGGTGGCGGCGCTCAATGCCGAAGAGACGCCCGCCTGGCGCAAGCTGCGCGGCGCGCTGCTGGAGCAGGTGAAGGCCTCGCGCGAGCTGTCGGCACAGACGCACTCGGCCGTGAACGCCAGCGCCGATCGCGCGCGCGTGGTCGCGCTGTCGCTGGCCCTGCTGGCGGTGGCGGTGGCCGTGGGCCTGGGTTTCATGGTGGTGCGCACCCTGCGCCAGGAGCTGGGCGGTGACCCGGCCGCCGCGCGCCAGGCCGTGCACCGCATCGCCGACGGCGACCTCACCGGCACCATGCCCGAGAGCGC
>NZ_MKSS01000172.1:0-13244 GCF_001897365.1 Hydrogenophaga sp. 70-12 | reverse complement strand
AGGATTCGAACCTCCGGCCTCTACGTCCCGAACGTAGCGCTCTACCAGGCTAAGCTACACCCCGTGTGGATCAGCGGATCCTTTGGCTGATGACGGTGCCAGAACCGTGAACTTCAGGAGCGACGCTCCAGCAGTGCAGCCGCCAATTGTAGCAAAGCCTCTTGGTGCGGATTCGACGGCAGCGTGGCCGCGGCGTCGAGCGCGCGCTGCGCCTCGGCGTGCGCCGCCGCCCGTGCGGTGTCCAGGGCGCCGGTGCCCAGGATGATGCGCTGGATGTCCGGCAGGTTCTCGATGCGGCCGTGTTCGATCGCGTCGCGGATCAGCGCCCGCTGGGCGTCATTCCCCGCTCGCAAGGCGCAGATGATGGGCAGCGTGACCTTGCCCTCGCGCAGGTCGTCGCCCAGGTTCTTGCCGAGTTCGTCGGCGCTGCCCTCGTAGTCGAGCACGTCGTCGATGACCTGGAAGGCCGTGCCCAGGGCCTGGCCATAGGTGGCGCAGGCGTGTTCGACGGCCGGGTCCGCCTGCGCCAGGATGGGGGCGAGCCGCGCGCTGGCCTCGAACAGCTTGGCCGTCTTGGAGCGGATCACGCGCAGGTAGGACGCCTCGTCGATCGAGGCGTCGCGCATGTTCATGAGCTGCAGCACCTCACCCTCGGCGATCACGTTGGTGGCGTCCGACAGGACCTCCATCACGCGCATCTGATTCACGTCGACCATCATCTGGAAGGCGCGCGAGTAGAGGAAATCGCCCACCAGCACGCTGGCGGCGTTGCCGAAGGTCTGGTTGGCCGTGGCACGGCCCCGGCGCAGCGTCGATTCGTCGACCACGTCGTCGTGCAGCAGGGTGGCGGTGTGGATGAACTCCACCACGGCCGCCAGCGTGTGCCGGTGCGGGTGCTCGCAGGCCAGGGCGCCGCTGACCAGCAGCAGCAGGGCCGGGCGCAGACGCTTGCCGCCGGCCGAGATGATGTACTGGGCCACCTCCCGCACAAGGGGTACGTCGGTGGTCAGGCGTTCGTGGATCACCCGGTCAACCGCGGCCATGTCGGCGCGGATCAGTTCGAGCGGGTTGTTCGTCGACAAGGCAAGGGACAAGTGAGGGGCCCGTGATTGGGTGGCGTTGGGCGGCGCTGGATTATAGGAAGCCCGTCCGACGGCCCTCGGGCTCTGGGCCTGCCCTGGCGGCACGGACCGACTGGTTTGCCTGGTGGTTTGCCGACGGCTATAATTCGCAGTTCGGCGGAAATCCGTCTGCCGATGCCTTCGTGGTCAGCCGGCTGTCTTGGCCGGGCTCTGCAGGAAGGCCAACTTCAAGAGGTTCCTATGTACGCGGTCATAAAAACCGGTGGCAAGCAGTATCGCGTGGCTGCCGGCGAAAAAATTAAAGTAGAACAGATTGCTGCGGACGTGGGCCAAGAGATTGTGTTCGATGAGGTTCTGGCGGTCGGCAACGGCACCGAGCTGAAAGTGGGCACTCCCTTGGTCTCCGGCGCATCGGTCACGGTCAAGGTGGTGGCGCACGGTCGTCACGACAAAGTGCGCATCTTCAAGCTGCGCCGTCGCAAGCACTACCAGAAGCGCCAGGGTCACCGGCAGAATTTCACCGAGATCGAAATCGCCTCGATTTCGGCCTAAGGAGCAGGCAAGATGGCACAGAAAAAAGGCGGCGGCTCTACACGCAACGGGCGCGATTCCAAGCCCAAGATGCTGGGCGTCAAGGCGTTCGGCGGCGAGCTGATCACGGCTGGCTCGATCATCGTGCGCCAGCGCGGCACCAAATTCCACCCCGGCACCAATGTCGGCGTCGGCAAGGACCACACCCTGTTCGCCACCGTGGACGGCCATGTGCAGTTTGCGGTCAAGGGTGCGCTGGGTCGTCACGTGGTCAGCGTCACCCCGGCCTGATCCTGCACGATCCTCGCGCAAGGGGCCCGCGCTTGCGGGCCTTTTTGTTGTCTTCGAGCTAGCATTCGCATCCAACTCCCATGAAGTTCGTTGATGAAGCCACCATCGACGTCGCCGCTGGCGATGGGGGGAATGGGTGCGCGTCGTTCAGGCACGAAAAGTACAAGGAGTTCGGCGGCCCCGATGGCGGGGACGGCGGGCGAGGTGGCCACGTATTCATGCTGGCTGATCCGAGCCTGAATACCTTGGTCGATTTCCGCTACACCCGCCGCTTCGAGGCACAGCGTGGTGAACACGGTAAGGGCTCCGACATGTTCGGCGTCAAGGGCGACGACGTGGTGCTCAAGGTGCCGGTCGGCACCATCGTGTCCGACGCCGAGTCGGGCCAGGTGCTGTGCGAACTGCTGCAAGCCGGTGAGCAGGTGATGATTGCCAAGGGCGGCGATGGCGGCTTTGGCAACATGCACTACAAGAGTTCCACCAACCGCGCGCCGCGGCAGAAGACGCCCGGCTGGCCCGGCGAACGCAAGGCGCTCAAGCTGGAGCTCAAAGTATTGGCCGACGTGGGCCTGCTGGGCATGCCCAACGCGGGCAAATCCACCCTGATCGCGGCCATCTCCAACGCCCGACCGAAGATCGCCGACTACCCCTTCACCACCCTGCACCCCAACCTGGGCGTGGTGCGGGTGGGGCCCGAAAGGAGCTTCGTGGTGGCCGACGTGCCCGGCCTGATCGAGGGCGCGTCCGAGGGCGCGGGGCTGGGCCACCAGTTCCTGCGCCACCTGCAGCGCACGCGGCTGCTGCTGCACCTGGTGGACGCGGCGCCGTTCGACGAGGCCGTCGACCCGGTGGCGCAGGCCAAGGCGATCGTGGCCGAACTCAAAAAATTCGACCCCGAGCTGCACGCCAAGCCCCGCTGGCTGGTGCTCAACAAGGTGGACATGCTGCCGCCCGAAGAGCGCGGGGCCCGCGTCAAGGACATCGTCAAACGCCTGCGCTACAAGGGCCCGGTGTTCGAGATCTCGGCGCTGACGCGCGAGGGCTGCGAGCGGCTGGTGCAGAAGGCCTACGAACACATCGAGGCGCAGCGGCAGCAGGCCATCGGGCCCGTCGAGATCGACCCCCGTTTCGCGCCGGGCGGCGGCGACGACGGATCCGGATCCATCACACCATGAGCCAGGTCATCGACAGCACGGCCAGCGAAGCGGCCGACCTCGTGCGCCACGCGCGGCGCATCGTCGTCAAGGTGGGCTCCAGCCTGGTCACCAACGAAGGCCGAGGCCTGGACGAAGGGGCCATCGGCCACTGGAGCCAGCAGCTCGCGGCCCTGGTCCAGCAGGGGCGCGAGCTCATCATGGTGAGCAGCGGTGCCATCGCCGAGGGCATGAAGCGCCTGGGCTGGAGCAAACGGCCGCACGAGATCAACGAGCTGCAGGCCGCCGCCGCCGTGGGCCAGATGGGCCTGGTGCAGATGTATGAGACGCAGCTGCGCGCCTGCGGCGTCGGCAGTGCGCAGGTGCTGCTGACCCACGCCGACCTGGCCGACCGCGAACGCTACCTCAACGCCCGCTCGACCCTGCTGACGCTGCTGCAGCTCGGCGTCGTGCCCGTGATCAACGAGAACGACACGGTGGTCAACGACGAGATCAAGTTCGGCGACAACGACACGCTGGGCGCGCTCGTGGCCAATCTGGTCGAGGCCGACGTGCTGGTCATCCTCACCGACCAGAAGGGCCTCTACACCGCCGACCCGCGGCGCGACCCCGAGGCGCGCTTCGTGCACGTGGCGCGCGCGGGCGATCCGGCGCTGGAGGCCATGGCCGGTGGCGCGGGCAGCGGCATCGGCAAGGGCGGCATGATCACCAAGATCCTGGCCGCCAAGCGCGCGGCGGCGTCGGGCGCTTCCACGGTCATCGCCTGGGGGCGTGAGCCCGACGTGCTGCTGCGCCTGTGCGCCGGCGAGGCCATCGGCACGGCCCTGGTCGCGCAGACGGCCAAGCACCAGGCGCGCAAGCGCTGGATCTCGGACCACCTGCAGCTGCGCGGCGCGGTGGTGGTGGACGACGGCGCGGCGGCCAAGATCGCGGGCGAGGGCAAGAGCCTGTTGCCGATCGGCATGACCGCCGTGGAAGGCGACTTCTCGCGCGGCGACGTGATCGCGGTGCGCGACGCTCGCGGCCAGGAAGTGGCGCGCGGGCTGGCGAACTACGCCAGCTCGGAAGCGCGCCTGCTGTGCCGCAAGTCCTCGGCCGATTTCGAGCGCCTGCTGGGCTACGCCGCCGAGCCCGAGATGATCCACCGCGACAACCTGGTGCTCAGCCGCGCCTGAGCCGGCTCAGCGCAAACGGTAGGGGTGCTCGCCCCGCAGCGTCTGGAGGATCTGGCGCGGCGACCCGTTCGGGGCTTTCCCGTCGCACAGGCCGGACTGCGCGAGCTTCAGCGCGCGCCGGGTGCTGCCCCGCGTGTCCATTGGCTGCCAGTCGTCCGAGGCGCTGGTGCGCCAGCTCGCGCTGTCCGGGTCCCAACGGCCGTAGACCTTGACCTCGGCCGCGTTGCACCGCACCCCCTCGTAGAGCGCATTGAGGGCCCCGCTGCGGCTGCGCGCCACGAAGACGTAGCGCACCACGCCATCGGCGCCGACGCTCAGCGTGTCCGGGTCGATGCCGTATTCGAAGGACGAGCGGTCTTCGATCTCGACAGTGACGAGCCGGTCGGTGCTGAAGCGCGCCGGCAGCGCCACCTCGCCCTCCTTCCAGGTCTCGGGTTCGCGGTACGGGTACTGCGCCCAGAGCGGGCCGCCCATGGAGGCCAGCGCGACGGCACAGACCGCCGCGCGGAAGAACCGGTTGTTCATTTGGAGACGGCGCCCTCGGGGCGAATGCTGGGTTGGGGCCCGGGGTCGAAGCTGGCGCCGGGGGGCAGTTCCAGGCCGGGCGGCGCCTCGGCGGCGGGAAAGCCATCGACCGGGCGATAGCCGCGCCCCGGATGGTGGCGCGGGTAGCGGCCGCGGCCGCCGTCCTGGCGCGGGACGTAACGCGCCAGCTCGGTCAAGGCCATCTCGTAGACGCCGCGCTTGAATTCGACGACCACGTCCAGCGGCACCCAGTAGTCGTTCCAGCGCCAGGCGTCGAACTCGGGGTGGCTGGTGGCGCGCAGGTTCAGGTGCCAGTCCTGCGCGACGAGGCGCAGCAGGTACCAGATCTGCTTCTGCCCCTTGTAGTGGCCGCGGGCATCCCGCCGGATGAAGCGGTCAGGCACTTCGTAGCGCAACCAGTCCTTCGTGCGGGCCACGATGGCCACGTGCTCGGGGCGCAGTCCGACTTCCTCGTGCAGTTCGCGGAACATCGCCTGTTCGGGCGTTTCACCGCGGTCGATGCCCCCTTGCGGGAACTGCCAGGAATGGGAGCGGATGCGCTTGCCCCAGAACACCTGGTTTTTCTGGTTGAGCAGAATGATGCCGACATTGGGCCTGAAGCCCTCTCTGTCAAGCATAATCAACCTCGATTTTTGAACTGCGACCATTATGCATCGCACCCCGCGCCCAGCGAAGTGATCGCACACCGCACGGCCCCGCGTCCCGCCTAGGGATATACCCGCAAGCGGTGCCGGCGCCACCCCTCCTGAACCCCCTTTCGCGCACCTCCCGGTGCAGGCCCCTTCATGAAAGCCAGCCAGTTCCTGATCACGACGCTCAAGGAAGCGCCTGCCGACGCCGAGGTGGTGAGCCACCGCCTCATGACCCGCGCCGGCATGATTCGCAAGTTGGGGGCGGGCATCTACAACTACATGCCCATGGGGCTGCGCGTGATCCGCAAGGTCGAGCGGATCGTGCGCGAGGAGATGAACCGCGCCGGTGCCGTGGAGCTCACCATGCCCGTGGTGCAGCCGGCCGAGTTCTGGCAGGAAAGTGGCCGTTTCGAGAAGATGGGCCCCGAGCTGATGCGCGTGAAGGACCGCCACGACCGCGACTTCGTGGTGCAGCCCACGAGCGAGGAGGTGGTGACCGACATCGCGCGCCAGGAGCTGCGCAGTTACAAGCAGCTGCCCAAGAACCTGTACCAGATCCAGACCAAGTTCCGCGACGAACGCCGGCCGCGCTTCGGACTCATGCGCGGGCGCGAGTTCATCATGAAGGACGCCTACAGCTTCGACCGCGACGAAGCCAGCGCCAAGCGCAGCTACGAGGTGATGGCCCAGGCCTACCGGCGCATCTTCGACCGCTTCGGCCTGAAGTACCGCGCGGTCGCGGCCGACAGCGGCGCCATCGGCGGTGACCTGAGCGAGGAGTTCCAGGTGATCGCCGCCACGGGCGAGGACGCCATCGTCTATTGCCCTGGCAGCGATTACGCCGCCAACTTGGAAAAGGCCGAGGCGCTGGCGCCCCAGGGGCCGCGTCCCGCGCCGGTCAACCCCCTGGCGCGCACGCCCACCCCCGGCAAGAGCACCTGCGCCGACGTGGCGCAGTTCCTGGGCGTTCCGCTGGCCACCACGGTCAAGTCCATCGTGCTGGCCACCGACACGCTCGACGACGCCGGGGCGGTGAAGGCCTCCAAGGTGTGGCTGCTGCTGCTGCGCGGTGACCACGACATGAACGAAGTCAAGGTGGGCAAGGTGCCCGGCCTCGATCAGGGCTGGCGCTTTGCCACCCCGCCCGAGATCGAGTCGCACTTCGGCTGCCGGCCGGGCTACCTGGGCCCCATCGGGCTCAAGCAGCCGGTGGAACTGGTGGTGGACCGGGAGGTCGCCGTCATGGCCGACTGGGTCTGTGGCGGCAATGAGGCCGACGTGCACCTCACTGGCGTGAACTGGGGCCGCGACCTGCCCGAACCCACGCGCGTGGCCGACATCCGCAACATCGTCGAGGGCGACGCCTCGCCCGACGGCAAGGGCGTGCTGGCGATCGAGCGCGGCATCGAGATCGGCCACGTGTTCTACCTGGGCACCAAGTACAGCCGCTCGATGGCCGCCACCTTCCTCGACGAGGACGGCAAGCCCAAGCATTTCGAGATGGGTTGCTACGGCATTGGCATTACGCGCCTGCCGGCGGCGGCGATTGAACAGAACCACGACGAGCGCGGAATCATCTGGCCGGACGCGATCGCGCCGTTCACCGTGGTGGTGTGCCCGATCGGCATGGACCGCAGCCCGGAAGTCAAGGCGGCGGCGGACAATCTCTACTCCCAGCTGCTGGAGCAAGGCGTGGATGTGATCCTGGACGACCGTGGAGAACGACCCGGGGCGATGTTCGCCGACTGGGAGCTCATCGGCGTGCCCCACCGCATCACCCTGGGCGACCGGGGCGTGAAGGCCGGTCAGGCCGAATACCAGCACCGGCGGGACAGTGCGGCCACGGCCGTGCCGCTGGCGGAAGTGGCGGCCCACGTAAAGGCCCGCCTCACGGCATGAACGCAGGCGGCTGGACCCGGCGCGACGGGCTGGCCGCCATGGCCGCTCTGGTGGGCGGGGCTTGGCTGCCGCGGGCGGCGCGGGCTGGCCAGCTGGAGGAGCCCCTGGCCGATTCCGTGCGCACGGCGCTGAGCGCGGCCATCGCCAACGACACGCCCCCGGTACCCGAGTTCTTCGACACCGAGCGCCGGCTGGCCTATCTGCGCTGGCTGGGCGCCAACAGCGAGCGCCTGCGCCGGCGCAAGCCCGACTTCCAGACCCGCATCGAATTCCTGCAGACCGTGTGGTACGAGACCCGCCGCGCGGGGCTGGACACCACGATGGTGCTGGGCCTGATCCAGGTGGAGAGCGGTTTCCGCAAGTTCGCCATCTCCAGCGTGGGCGCGCGCGGCTACATGCAGATCATGCCGTTCTGGGCGCGCCTCATCGGCGACGGCGACGTGGGCGGCCTGTTCCACATGCAGACCAACCTGCGCTTCGGCTGCGTGATCCTGCGGCACTACCTGGACCGCGAGCGCGGCAACGCCTTCATGGCCCTGGGCCGCTACAACGGCAGCCGCGGTCGCAGCGAGTACCCGAACGCCGTGCAGGCGGCGGCGCGCCAGTGGGCGCATCCCGACGCCTGAAACCCCTTACTGTAGGAAGCCGAGGCGGCCCTTGGCCGGCCCGCCGCGTGGCAGGTCCTCGGGTTCGAGGCGGTAGCGCTGGTCCAGGCGTGCGTTGCCGAAGGCGGTGACGAGGGCGCGGCGCATCTCGCGCGGTGGCAGGCCGCCGAGCACGTCCAGCACGTCGGCGGGCACATCGGGGTCGAACCGCTGGCCCCAGTCGTGTTCGCCGCGGATGCCTCGGTACAGGTTGGCCGCGATCTTGCGCGCCGCTTCGGGTGAGGGCGGCTGGATCTCGAACACGTTCATGCGGTTGAGGATGGGCTCGGGGATGGCGCGCTCGTCGTTCGCCGTGGTGACCCAGATCACCTGGCTGGCGTCGATCGCCACCTCGGCGAACTCGTCGACGAAGTGCTGCGCGGTGTCGTGTTCGAGCAGGCTGTAGAGCGCGCCCAGCGGGTCGTACTGGGCGTCGGCGCTGGCCTTGTCGATCTCGTCCACCACGATCACGGGGTTGGCGTACTGGCCGTCCACCAGCGACTCGAACACCTTGCCGGGGCGTGCGCCCTTCCATTGGGACGAGGACCCGGACAGCAGCCAGCCGGCGGTCATGCTGCTCATGGGCACCAGGTTCATGCTGGTGCCCAGCAGGTCGGCGAGCTGGCGCGCGAAGTGCGTCTTGCCCACGCCGGGCGGGCCCAGCAGCAGCATCGGCGTCACCTCCAGGCTGTCGCGGCTGTCCTGGCTCAGGGCCACGTGGCGTTTGACGTCGTCCAGGGCCTCGCCGAAGTTGGGCATGAGTTCATAGAGCGGCGCCATGTCGGGCAGGCCGGAGGGCTTGACGGCGAAGCGCTGCGAGCCGCGCTCGAGCATGCGCTGCCAGGTGTTGCGCAGGCCTTCGTGCTCGCGTTCGTTGCCGCTGGCCTGAAGCTTGGCCAGCTTGCGCTCGACTTCGTCCGTGTTGAACACGCTGCGCATCTGGGCGATGGGCAGGCCCAGGGGGGATGGCGCGACCAGGCTGCGTGAGCTGCTCATGGAACTCTCCTTCGAACGCGGCAGTGAGCACATTCAAGCACGGTGCGTGCCATTCCGGCTCCCTGATAAGGACCGGAAAAGGCCCGCTGGCGTTCACTTTCGTGCAGAGCGTGCCAAAAGCACGAAGCCGCCCGGTGGGCGGCTTCGGTGGAGATACGGATGGGGGTTCAGTTCTGCGCGCTGAGTACCTGCTGCAGCTCACCCGACTGGTACATCTCCATCATGATGTCCGAGCCGCCGATGAACTCACCCTTGACGTAGAGCTGCGGGATGGTGGGCCAGTTGCTGTAGTCCTTGATGCCCTGGCGGATGGCGTCGTCCTCGAGCACGTTCACCGTGAACAGGCTGCGCGGGTCGACCCCGCTGGCCTTGAGGATCTGGATCGCGCGGCCCGAGAAACCGCACATGGGAAAGCTCGCGCTCCCCTTCATGAAGAGCACGATGTCGTGGGATTTGACCAGTTGGTCGATGCGGGTCTGGGTGTCGCTCATGTCGTGGTCCTGCTGGCGGGGCGCGCCCCGAAAGAACGGGAATTATCGCGCCGCCGGCCAGCGCCCGCCGCTGCAGCGCACGATGCCCGCCAGGTCGGTGCGGCCACCCACGGCCTCGAAGCCGGCGGCGCGCAGCAGGGCCTGCACCGCCTCGGCCTGGTCGTGGCCGTGTTCGAGCAGCAGCCAGCCGCCCGGCGCCAGGGCGCCGGGGGCCTGGGCCACGATGGTGCGGATGTCGTCCAGCCCGTCGGCGCCCGAGACCAGGGCCGACAGCGGCTCGTGGCGCAGGGCCGCCAGGTGCGGGTCGCCAGCGGCGATGTAGGGCGGGTTGCTGACGATGAGCTCGAAACGCTCGCCAGGCACGGCGGCCAGCCAGGCGCCGGCCGCGAAGCGCGGGCTCAGGCCCAGGCGCTGGGCGTTGTCGCGCGCCAGGGACAGGGCGGCCTCGCTGGCGTCGGTGGCGGTCAGGCGCAGGTCCGGCGCGGCGTGCAGCAGCGCCAGAGCGATGGCGCCGCTGCCGGTGCCCAGGTCGATGGCGCGCGCATCGGGTGGCAGGTCGGCCAGTACCTCCAGGGCCCAGTCGACCAGGGTTTCCGTGTCGGGCCGCGGCGCCAGCGCGCGCGCATCCGTGCGCAGCACCAGCCCATGAAAGCCTTGCTCGCCACGCAGATAGGCCATGGGCTCGCCTTCGCGGTGGCGCTGCGCCAGGGCGGTCAGGCGGATGCCGGCCGCGTCGTCCAGGGCCAGATCGTCGTGCGCCGTGAGCCAGGCGCGCGCCTGGGGGTCGCGGCCCAGGGCCAGCAGCAGCAGTTGCTGCGCCTCCAGCCGCGGCACGCCATCGGCCAGGAGGGCGCGCAGGGTCTCGGCGAGCGTCATGCCGCCGCCTGTTCCAGTTCGGCCAGCAGCTCGGCGCCGCGCGCCACCTGCAGGGCGTGCACCACCTCGTCGAGTTCGCCTTCCAGCACGCTGGCGAGCTGGTAGAGCGTGAGGTTGATGCGGTGGTCGGTGAGCCGTCCCTGCGGGAAGTTGTAGGTGCGGATGCGGTCGCTGCGGTCACCGCTGCCGATGAGGCCCTTGCGCGTGGCGGCCTCCTTGGCGGCGCGTTCGGCGCGGTCCTTCTCGCGCAGGCGGGCGGCCAGCACCTGCAGGGCCTTGGCCTTGTTGCTGTGCTGGCTGCGGCCATCCTGGCATTCGGCCGTGATGCCCGTGGGCAGGTGCGTCACGCGCACGGCCGAGTCGGTTTTGTTGATGTGCTGGCCGCCCGCGCCGCTGGCGCGGAAGGTGTCGATGCGCAGCTCGGCCGGGTTGAGCTCGATGGTCGCGGCTTCGTCGGGTTCGGGCATGACGGCCACGGTGGCGGCGCTGGTGTGGATGCGGCCCTGGCTTTCGGTGGCGGGCACGCGCTGCACGCGGTGGCCGCCCGATTCGAAGCGCAGCCGGCCGTAGGCGCCGTCGCCGTCGATGCGCAGCACCACCTCCTTGTAGCCGCCCAGTTCGCTGGGCGATTCGCTCATGAGCTCGACGCGCCAGCCCTGGCGCTCGGCGTAGCGGCTGTACATGCGGGCCAGGTCGCCGGCGAACAGGGCCGATTCGTCGCCGCCAGCGCCGGCCCGGATCTCCAGGAAGGCCGGCCGGGCGTCGTCGGGGTCGCGCGGCAGCAGCAGGGTCTGCAACTGCCCGTCCAGCGCCGCCAGGTCGGCGGCGCAGGCGGCGATCTCCTCTTGCGCCATGGCGGCCATCTCGGGGTCGCGCAGCAGGTCGCGCGCGGCCTGCTCGTCGGCTTCGCGGGCCAGGAAGCGGTCGAACACGGCCACCACCTCGCTGGCCTCGGCGTGCTCCCGGCTCAGGGAACGAAAGCGCGCGATGTCCTCCACCACGTCGGGCGCCGAGAGCAGGGCGTCGAGTTCGTGGAGGCGGGCGCGCTGTTTCAGCAGGGCGTGGCGGACGAAGGGTTTCATGGGCGGTGCCTGGCCGAGGCGCCCGTGGCTGGACGCGCCACGGCCACCGCGCGCCGCGCGGGCTAGGAGCGGGGGTCTTGCGGGGGCCGGCCGTCGCGCAGGAACAGGCGCGAGACGGTTTCGGCCGTGGCCGCGCGCGCGGCGGCGTCGCCGCTGTGCAGCTCGGCCAGGGTGCCGTGCAGCATCTTCTGGGTGAGGCCCTTGGAGAGCGCTTCCAGCACGGCCTCCACGGGCTCGCCGCGCGCCAGCAGGCGCTTGGCGCGGCCGAGTTCGTGGGCGCGCCAGGCGTCGGCCTGGGCGTTGATCTGCTGGATCAGCGGCACCACGCCGTTGGCGGGGTCGCGCCGCTCCATCCAGTGCATGAAGCTCAGCACGCCGGCGTCGATGATGGCCTCGGCCTGCGCCACGGCGGCCAGGCGGTTGTCCTTGCCGGTCTGCACCACGGTGGCGAGGTCGTCCACGGTGTAGAGGTAAACGTCGTCCAGCGCCTTCACCTCGGCCTCGATGTCGCGCGGCACAGCCAGGTCGACCATGAACATGGGGCGGTGCTTGCGCTTCTTGAGCGCGCGCTCCACCGCGCCCAGGCCGATCAGCGGCAGGGTGCTGGCGGTGCAGCTCACCACCACGTCGAATTGGTGCAGTTGCTCGGGCAGGTCGGCCAGGCGCATCACCTGGGCGCCGAAGCGCTGGGCCAGCTTCTCGCCGCGCTCCATGCTGCGGTTGGCGATGGCCATGGCCTTGGGCGTCTTGGCCGCGAAGTGCGTGGCGGCGAGCTCGATCATCTCGCCCGCGCCGACGAACAGCACGCGCACCTCGCGCAGGTCCTCGAACAGCTGCGAGGCCAGTCGCACGGCGGCGGCCGTCATGCTGATGGAGTGGGCGCCGATTTCGGTGGAGCTGCGCACCTGCTTGGCCACTGCGAAGGAGCGCTGGAACAGCTGGTGCAGGGTGGTGCCCAGGGCGCCGGCCTCGTCAGCGGCGCGGACCGCGTCTTTCATCTGGCCCAGGATCTGGGCCTCGCCCAGCACCATGCTGTCCAGGCCGCTGGCGACGCGAAAGGCATGGCGCGCGGCCTGGTCGTCGCGCAGCACGTAGGCGTGGTCGCGCAGCACCTGAGGGCTGACGCCGCCGGCGCCGGCCAGCCAGTCCAGCGTGGGGTCCAGCACCGCCGGGTCGCCCGCGCCGTAGAGCTCGGTGCGGTTGCAGGTGGACAGCAGGGTGGCCTCGGGCTGGCGCGGCAGGGCGCTGCGCAGGGTGTGCAGGGTGGGCTGGATCTGGTCGAGCGCGAACGCAAAACGGCCCCGCAGGTCGAGCGGGGCCGTCTGGTGGTTGATGCCGAGCGTCCAGACAGACATAACCCAGATTATAAAATTTGCCGCTTATGGACGGCCTTGATCCTTCTCAATGACCGCGGTATTGCTCCTTGAGCATGTGCTGGCCTTCATCGCGCCTGCCGTGGGCGTGGCTCTGGTGCTCGCCTTGGGCCTGCGCTTGCGCCGGGCGGGGCGCTTCGGGCGCGGCACCCAGTTGGCCGTCCTGGTCACCGGTGGGGTGCTGGTGCTGCTGGCCGGGCTGATCGCCTTCGGCCGCGACGGCCGGGTGGCGACCTACGCGGCCCTGGTGCTGGTGCAGGGCAGCTTGGCCTGGTGGCTGCGGGGCCGTTAAGCGCTCAGCCGGCGGGGGAAAACAGGTCCACCCGGTCCGTGATGATCCCGTCCAGCCCCAGGTCGATCAGCCGCTGCGCGGCCCATTCGTCGTTCACCGTGTAGGCCAGGGCGCGCCAGCCCTGGTCGCGCGCGAGGTCCACCAGGGCCCGGTCCCACAGGGCGTGGTTGCACACCAGGG
>NZ_MKSS01000171.1:0-13269 GCF_001897365.1 Hydrogenophaga sp. 70-12 | reverse complement strand
CTCGCGCACGGCAGCTTCTACATGATCGGTGCCTACCTCGCGTGGTACCTCAGCTCGCAGCTGGGCAGCCTCACGCTGGCCATCGTGCTGGGCACGGTGCTGGCGGTCATCTTCGGCTGGCTGCTGGAGTGGCTGCTGTTTCGCCACTTCTACCAGCGCGACCACCTCGACCAGGTGCTGCTCACCTTCGGCCTGATCTACATCTTCGAAGAGATGCGCTCCATCTTCTGGGGCGACGACGTGCATGCCGTGCAGGTGCCCGAGGTACTGAACTGGTCCATCCCCTTGACCGACACCCTCTCCTACCCGGTCTACCGTCTGGTGATGTCGGGCGTTTGCCTGCTGCTCGCCGTGGGGCTCTACCTGCTCATCAGCAAGACCCGCCTGGGCATGAAGATCCGCGCCGGCGCCTTCAACCGCGAGATGGCCGAGTCGCTGGGCGTGAACATCCGGCTCATCCATGGCGTGGTGTTCGCGCTGGGCGTGGGCCTGGCCGCCATCGCCGGCATGATCGCCTCGCCCATCGCCAGCGTGTACCCGGGCATGGGCAGTTCGGTGCTCATCATGTGCTTCGTGGTGGTGGTCATCGGCGGCATCGGCTCGGTGCGCGGCGCGCTCGTGGCCGCGCTGCTGGTGGGCCTGGTCGACACCTTCGGCAAGGTGCTGGTGCCGCAGATCGCCGGCATGGCCGTCTACATGCTCATGGCCCTCGTGCTGCTCTACAAACCCGAAGGGCTCTTCAAGCAATGAGCACCGCCAAGGCCCAACTCGAAAAACTGCCGCGCAGCATCCAGTTCGTGCTCGCCCTGGGCGCGATCGCGCTGGCGGCCTTCCCGCTGCTGCCCGTGGAGGGCGGCGACTTCTACCTCGGCATGCTCTCGCAGATGATGATCCTGGCCATCTTCGCGATGAGCTTGGACCTGCTTCAGGGCGTGACCGGCCTGGTCTCGCTCGGCCATGCGGCCTTCTTCGGCCTGGCCGGCTACGCGCTGGCCTTCGTCACGCCGCAGGACGCGCCGATCGCGCTGTGGTGGTCGCTGCCGCTGGCCGCCGCCGCCGCCGGCCTGGCCGCGCTGGTCATCGGCTTCTTCGTGGTGCGCACCCACGGCATCTACTTCATCATGGTGACCATGGCCTTCGCGCAGATGGTCTATTTCCTGTTCTTCGACAACAAGGCCCTGGGCGGCTCGGACGGCATCTACGTCACCTTCCGTCCCGACGCCACCGCCCTGGGCATCGATCTCGACAACAAGCTGGTCTTCTACTACTTCACGCTGGTGGTGCTGCTGGCGCTGTACTTCGCGCTGCGCCGCCTGCTGTTCTCGCCTTTCGGCCGCGTGCTGGCGGGCATCCGCGTGAACGAGCACCGCATGCGCGCCGTGGGCTACGGAACCTTCGGCTACAAGCTCACGGCCTTCACGCTGGCCGGCGCGCTGGCCGGCGTGGCGGGCTACCTGTGGGCCGCGCAGACCGGCTTCGTGAACCCCGAGCTCATGGGTTTCCACATGAGCGCGCACGCGATCATGATGGTCATCCTGGGCGGCATGGGCAACTTCGCGGGCGCCATCGTCGGCGCCTTCGCCTTCGAGTACGTCATGCACGTCTTCAAAGACCTGACCAAGCACTGGCAGCTGCTCATGGGCGGCTTCATCGTGCTGGTGGTGATCGTGGCGCCGCGCGGCCTGCTGGGCCTGGTCGAGCGCTTCACCAAGCGCGGGGAGAAGGCATGAGCGATCCGCTGCTCTCCGCGAAGAACCTCACCAAGCGCTTCGGCGGCCTGGCCGCGGTGAACGATGTGTCGGTCGATCTGCACCGCGGCCGCATCCACGCGGTCATCGGGCCCAACGGCGCGGGCAAGTCCACGCTGACCAACCTGCTCTCGGGCGACCTGCCGCCCACCAGCGGGCAGATCCGGCTCAACGGCGAGAACATCACCGGCCGATCGCCGGAACGCATCGCCCGCCAGGGCCTGGGCCGCAGCTACCAGAAGACCAACATCTTCCTGCCCTTCACGGTGTGGGACAACGTGCGCCTGGCCGCGCAGTCGCGCGAACGGCACGCCGCCTTCAACCCGCTGCACTGGTTCAGCGCGGCCAGCCGGCTGACGAACGTGAACCAGCGCTGCGAGCGCGCGCTGGAACTCGCAGGCCTCACCGCACGCGCGAGCAACGTCGCGGCGGCCATCAGCCACGGCGAGCAGCGCCAGCTGGAGATCGCCATGACCCTGGCCACCGAACCCACCGTGCTGCTGCTCGACGAGCCCCTGGCCGGCATGGGCGCGGCCGAGGCCGAGTCCATGGTGGCGCTGCTGCAGCGCCTCAAAGGCGAGCACGCCATCATGCTGGTGGAACACGACATGGACGCCGTGTTTGCCCTGGCCGAGGTGCTCACCGTCATGGTCAACGGCCAGGTGATCGCCAGCGGCACGCCCGAGCAGATCCGCAACGACGCCGGCGTGCAGGCCGCCTACCTGGGCGAGGAACACTGATGACGGCGCTGATCGAAGCCAAGGGCCTGCACACCCACTATGGGCAGAGCCATATCCTGCGCGGCGTGGATTTCCACGTGGGTGCGGGCCAGACCATCGGCCTGATGGGCCGCAACGGCATGGGCAAGACCACGCTGCTCAAGTCGCTGATGGGCATCGTCAAGCCCAGCGGCGGCACCGTGCAGGTGAAGGGCCGGCACATGACCGGCGCCACGCCCTACGCTGTGGCGCGCGAAGGCATCGCCTACGTGCCCGAAGGGCGCGGCATCTTCGGCAACCTGAGCGTGAAAGAAAACCTGGTGATGGCCGCGCGTCCTGGCACCCGGGGCCAGCGCGAATGGACCTACGAACGCGTGCTCGACACTTTCCCGCGCCTGGCCGAGCGCCTGGGCCACGGCGGCCAGCAGCTCAGCGGCGGCGAGCAGCAGATGCTCACCATCGGCCGCGCGCTGATGACCAACCCGGACCTGCTCATCCTCGACGAGGCCACCGAAGGCCTGGCGCCGCTGATCGCGCGCGAGATCTGGCGCATCTGCGGCCTGATCCGCGAAAGCGGCATCAGCAGCGTCATCGTCGACAAGAACTGGAAACACGTGACCCAGATCACCGACCGCAACCTCATCCTGGTCAAGGGCGAGGTGGTGTTCGAAGGCAGCACCGAGGCGCTGCTGGCGCAGCCGGGGCTGCTGGAGCAGCACCTGGGGGTCTGAACCCACCGCCTAGAGCAGCGGCCGCAGCTCGCGCGCGGCGTCCATCAGCACCGGCAGCAGCTCGCGCCGCAGGCCGGCCGCGTCCATGCGGCCCGGCGACACCACCACGTTGAGCGCGGCCAGGGTCTCGCCCTTCATGTTGCGCAGCGGCACGGCGAGCGCGATCACGCCGAGTTCGTGCTCCTCGCTCGCGATCGCGAAGTCGTCGCGGCGCACGGTGTCGATCACCGCGCGGAAGGCCTTGGGCTCGTCCGTGGTGCGCGGCGTCAGGCGCGGCAGCGACCGGCCCTTGAGCCAGGACGTGAAGGCCGCGCGCGGCAGTGCCGCCAGCAGCACCCGCCCGGTGGAGGTGGCGTGCGCCGGCATGCGCGAGCCCAGGTGCAGGCCGTAGGGCATGAGGCGCGGCGCGCCCGGGGCGGCGCTGCGCGCGACGATCACCACCTCGTCGCCGTCCAGCACCACCGCGGAGAACGACTCGCGCGTGGCCGATGCCAGGCGGTTCAGCGTGGGCTGCACCAGGCGCGGCAGGCGCGCCGAGGACAGGTAACTGCCGGAGAAGCGCAGCACCTTGGGCGAGAGCCAGTAGTGGCTGCCGTCGGTGTCCAGGTAGCCCAGGTGGGCCAGGGTGAGCAGGTGCCGCCGCGCGGCCGCGCGCGTGAGGCCGGCGCGCTCGGCCGCCTGCGTGGCGTTCAGGCGCTGGCGCTCGGTGTCGAAACTCTCGAGCACGGCCAGGCCCTTGGCCATGCCCTCGATGAAGTCGGCCTTGGCGATGGTCGGGTCGGGCATGGCGGGGCGCTCCAGGAAGTGCGCGATGATCGCACAAAGCGCGCGATGATCGCGCAATGCTCGCCAGCCCTGCTTGTGGCGGATGCGGCGGCGCCCTAGCCTGCGGGTTTCGCCCGTTCCCCGGAGACAAGACCCATGCGAACCCAGGTCGCCATCATCGGCGCCGGCCCCTCGGGGCTGCTGCTCGGCCAGTTGCTGCACAAGGCCGGCATCGACAACGTCATCATTGAACGCCAGAGCCCCGACTATGTGCTGGGCCGCATCCGCGCCGGCATCCTGGAGCAGATCATGGTCGACCTGCTGCACGAGGCCGGCGTGGGCGAGCGCGTGGCCAAGGAAGGCACCGTGCACCACAGCATCGAGCTGGTCTACAAGAACACGCGCCACCCGATCGACGTGACCGGTCTCACCCAGGGCAAGGTGGTCACGGCCTATGGCCAGACCGAGATCACGCGCGACCTGATGGACGCGCGCCAGGCCGCCGGCCTGCCCACCGTCTACAACGCCGCCAACGTCAGCGTCCATGGCTTCGATGGCGCCAAGCCCAGCGTGCGCTACGAGAAGGACGGCCAGACGCACGAACTGCAGTGCGACTTCATTGCCGGCTGCGACGGCTTCCACGGCGTCTGCCGCGCCACCGTGCAGGACTCGATCACCGAGTACGAAAAGGTCTACCCCTTCGGCTGGATCGGCGTGCTGGCCGACGTGCCGCCGGTGTCGCCGCACGCGGTGGTGTACGCCAACAGCGAGCGCGGCTTCGGCCTGTGCTCCATGCGCAGCCTCACGCGCAGCCGCTACTACGTGCAGTGCCCCATCGACGACAAGGTCGAGCAGTGGAGCGACGACCGCTTCTGGGACGAGCTGCGCCGCCGCCTGGACCCGGCCATGGCCGAGGCCATCGTCACCGGCCCCAGCATCGAAAAGAGCATCGCGCCGCTGCGCAGCTTCGTCGCCGAGCCCATGCGCTTCGGCCGCCTGTTCCTGGCGGGCGACGCCGCGCACATCGTGCCGCCCACGGGCGCCAAGGGCCTGAACCTGGCGGCCAGCGACGTGAAGTACCTGTCCACCGCCTTCATCGAGCACTACCGCGAGAAAAGCGACGCCGGCATCGACCACTACTCGCAGCGCGCGCTGGCCCGCGTGTGGCGCGCCGAACGCTTCAGCTGGTGGCTCACCTCGCTGATGCACCGCTTCCCCGACACCGGCGGCTTCGGCCAGAAGGTGCAGGAAGCCGAGTTGGAGTACCTGGTGAACTCCGAGGCCATGTCGCGCTCGCTCGCGGAAAACTACGTGGGCCTGCCGCTGGACTTCGGCCAGAAGTAGCACTCAACCCCGCCGCGCTTCGCGCGACCCCCTCCAGGGAGCGACACCTGCGGCCCGGCAACGCCGATTCCGCGGCGCCTCTGGGTCAGGCCATCACCGGCGTTACAGTGGCCGCACCGTCAACACCGACCTGCGACCACTGCCCATGCCCACCCCCCGAAGCCCCCAGCCCCTGCGCGGCGTGCGCGTGCTCAGCCTCGCGCTCAATCTGCCCGGTCCGGCCGCCCTCATGCGACTGCGCGCCCTGGGCGCGGCCTGCACCAAGCTGGAGCCGCCCGCACGCGACGGCGCCAGCGGCGACCCCATGGGCCAGTACAACCCCCCGGCCTATGCGCGCATGCACGAAGGCGTGAAGCGGCTGACGGCCGATCTCAAGACCGAGGCCGGCCAAGCCGTGCTGCACAAGCAGTTGCTGCGCACCGACGTGCTGCTGACCTCCTTCCGCCCCTCGGCCCTGGCCAAGCTGGGCCTGTCGTGGCCGGCGCTGCGCAAGCGCTACCCCGCGCTGGCCATGGTGAGCATCGTGGGCGCGCCCGGCGAACGCGCCGAGGAGCCGGGCCACGACCTCACCTACCTGGCCGACGCCGGCCTGGTGACCGGCCTGGACCTGCCGGCGACGCTGTTCGCCGACATGGGCGGCGCGCTGATGGCCGCCGAGGCGGTGCTCAAGGCCGTGCTGCTGCTGCGCTCCACGGGGCGCGGCAGTGCCCATGAGGTGGCCCTGTCCGATGCCGCCGCCTGGCTCGCGCTGCCGCGCAGCTGGGGCCTGACGCAGCCGACGGGGGCCGTGGGTGGCGCGCACGCGGGCTACCGCGTCTACCCCTGCAAGGACGGGCGCGTGGCCGTGGCCGCGCTGGAGCCGCACTTCGCCGCCGCGCTGTGCGAAGCGGCGGGCGTGGCCGACGGCCAGCGGATGAAGACCCTGTTCGCACCCGCCACACATGAGGCCATCGCGCGCTTTCTGGCGGGCCGCACGCGCGCGCAACTGGACAAACTGGCGGTCGAGCGCGACATCCCGATGCACACGCTGGCCTGAGGCCTCAGCGCGGCGCCAGCAGCCCCTGGGCCCAGCGCGGCAAGGACGCCTCCCGAAAGGTGGGCACGCCGCGCCGCAGGCGCGCCACCAGGCGCGGCGGCACGATGTCCTGCCCGTGCGCGGCCGTGGTGTCGAACAGCAGGCACAGCTGGTCAAGCCGCGCGGCGTGCCCGCGCCGAGGGTGGCGCCGGCGCCCGCTGGCGATCGGCCTGCACCGTTTCTCGCACGGCCTGGGCCAGGCCACCGCTGGCCACCGCCTCGGCGAACCACAAGACCGACAATCCAGCGGCACCACCCTCCCCGAGGCCATGAAGAAGCAAGGCACCATCGTCCACTGGGACGCCGAGCGCGCGTCCGGTTTCATCCGCAGTCCCGACACCGCCGCCGAGGTGTACTTCCACCTGCGCGACTACGAAGGTCCACACCCCATCGCGCCGGGCACGGCGGTGGTGTACGAGGAGATCGTGGTCGGTGGCAAGGGGCCGCGCGCACTGTCGATCAAGCTGCCGCCCCCGCCGCCGCTGCGCGAGGCCGGCGCCCCCATTGGGCCGGCGCCCGAGCCGGTGCTGGCCCCAGCCGCCACGTCCAAGGCCCAGCGCTGGCGAGAGGAACGCGCGCAGCGCCGCCAGACCCAGATCGCCCTGGGCCTGCTGGGCGGCTGGCTGCTGCTCTGGCTCATCGGCATCGGTTCTGGCCGCTTTCCGTGGGTGGTGCTCACCGGCATGGTGCTGGTGAACATCGCCACCGTCTTCCTGTACTGGCGCGACCAGCACGTGATGACCGAGGGCGGCGCGCCCTGGCCGCTGGAACTGCTGCACGCGGCGGCCGCGCTGGGCGGCTGGCCAGCGGCCTGGCTGGCCCAGCATTCGCTTCGGCACCGCCTGGACGACAAGCGCTTCCAGCAGACCTTCGTGGCCTGCGCCGTGTTCAACGTGACCGCCCTGCTGGCCTGGGTGGCCTGGCCGCTGTTCGCCGGCGGCGGCGCCTGAGCGCCGTCAGCGCGGCTTGGGCCGCCGCGCCGCGCCCGTGCCGGCGCGCGGCGGCAGGCCGGTGTGCTGCGTCAGCAGCTGACCCTTGCGCGGCGCGGGCGCCGCGGCCGGCGCGCGGGCGGTGGGCGTGCTGTTTTTGCGCCGCGCGCTCTGGTAGCCGCCGTCGGTGAGCGGCTGGAACGTGGGGATGAGGTGGTGCTTGCCGTTGCCGATGAGGTCGGCGCGGCCCATGGCCTTGAGCGCCTCGCGCAGCAGCGGCCAGTTGTTGGGGTCGTGATAGCGCAGGAAGGCCTTGTGCAGGCGGCGGCGTTTCTCGCCGCGCACGATGTCCACGCGCTCGCCGCGTTCGTCGCGGTGAATGCCCTTGAGCGGGTTCAGGCCCGAGTGGTACATGGCCGTGGCGGTGGCCATGGGGCTGGGGTAGAAGGTCTGCACCTGGTCGGCACGAAAGCCATTCTTCTTCAGCCACAGCGCGAGGTTCATCATGTCCTCATCGCTGGTGCCCGGGTGCGCGGCAATGAAGTACGGGATAAGGAATTGCTTCTTGCCCGCCTCCTCGCTGTACTTCTCGAACATCTGCTTGAAGCGGTCGTAGCTGCCGATGCCGGGCTTCATCATCTTCGACAGCGGACCGGTCTCGGTGTGTTCGGGCGCGATCTTCAGGTAGCCGCCCACGTGGTGCTGCACCAGCTCCTTCACATACTCGGGGCTCTTGATCGCGAGGTCGTAGCGCAGGCCCGAGCCGATCAGGATCTTCTTGATGCCCGGCAGCGCCCGCGCACGGCGGTAGATGCGCACCAGCGGCCCGTGGTCGGTCGTGAGGTTCTGGCAGATGCCAGGGTAGACGCAGCTGGGCTTGCGGCAGGCGGCCTCGATCTCGGGGCTGGCGCAGCCCAGGCGGTACATGTTGGCCGTGGGGCCACCGAGGTCGCTGATGACGCCGGTGAAGCCCTCGACCTTGTCGCGGATCTCCTCCACCTCTTTCAGGATGGAGGCCTGCGAGCGGCTCTGGATGATGCGGCCCTCGTGCTCGGTGATGGAGCAGAAGGTGCAGCCGCCGAAGCAGCCGCGCATGATGTTCACACTGAAGCGGATCATCTCCCACGCGGGGATCTTGGTTTCACCGTCGTGGCGGCCCTGCGCGTCGGCATAGGCCGGGTGCGGGCTGCGCGCGTACGGCAGGTCGAACACGTGGTCCATCTCGGCCGTGGTCAGCGGAATGGGCGGCGGGTTGATCCAGACGTCGCGCGCGGTCGCCCCCTCGCCGTGTGCCTGCACCAGGGCGCGCGCGTTACCGGGGTTGGCCTCCACGTGCAGCACGCGGTTGGCGTGGGCGTAGAGCACGGCGTCGCTCTTGACCTGTTCGTAGCTGGGCAGGCGGATCACGCTGCGATCGCGCGGCGGGCGCTTGGTCTTGCCCTGCAACGCGGGGTTGGGCACGAAGTTCAGCGCTTGGATCGACGCGCCCTGCGCCGCCGGCGCCTGCGCGGCCTCGTCCTTCGCGCACGATTGACCCGCCGACTGCGCCTGCTCGCTCGTGGTCTGGTAAGGGTTGATGTGCGCGTCCACCGGGCCGGGCTGGTCCACCTCGGTGGAATCGATCTCGAACCAGCCCTCGGTGGACGGATCACCCGGGCGGCGCACGAAGGCCGTGCCACGCACGTCGGTGATGCGCTCGATGGGCTCGCGCGCCGCGAGCCGGTGCGCCACCTCGACCAGCGCGCGTTCGGCGTTGCCATAGAGCAGCAGATCGCACTTGCTGTCCACCACCACCGAGCGGCGCACCTTGTCGCTCCAGTAGTCGTAGTGCGCGATGCGGCGCAGGCTGCCTTCGATGCCACCGAGCACGATGGGCACATCCTTGTACGCCTCGCGGCAGCGCTGGCTGTAGACGATGGCGGCGCGATCGGGGCGTTTGCCGCCCTCATCGCCGGGCGTGTAGGCGTCGTCGCTGCGGATCTTCCGGTCGGCGGTGTACCGGTTGATCATGGAGTCCATGTTGCCGGCCGTCACGCCCCAGAACAGGTTCGGTTTGCCCAGGGCCTTGAAAGGCTCGGCACTCTGCCAGTCGGGCTGGGCGATGATGCCCACGCGAAAGCCCTGCGCCTCGAGCACGCGGCCGATGACCGCCATGCCGAAGCTGGGGTGGTCCACGTAGGCGTCGCCGGTGACGATGATGACGTCGCAGCTGTCCCAGCCGAGCGCGTCCATCTCGGCCCGGCTCATGGGCAGGAAGGGCGCGGTGCCGAAGCGCTTGGCCCAGTAGGGCCGGTAGCTGGTGAGCGGCTTGGCGTTGCGCGCGAAGAGGGAGACGTCGATGGGAGCGTTCATGGGTGGGCGCGAACCCATGGCGGGCGCAGCGGGGCGAAGGGCGCGATTTTACCGGCGCCCCCCTTTTCCCGCTGCACGCGGGCCATCCCGCTTAGCGGGACTTGAGCGTCCAGTCGGGCACGCTGGCCGGCATGGGCCGCGCCTGGCGGCGGGTCTCCAGCCGCTGCGCGGCCAGCCGCGCGGTGAGCTTGAGTTTGGCCAGGTCCTCGGGGTTGGGCCGGCCATGGGCCTCGAAGCTGAAGCAGCACAGCGTGCCGTAGACCTCGCCGCTGGACAGCACCAGCGGCGTGCTGATGTGCGTGCCGATGGGAAACGGCAGGTCCTTGAGCAGCGGGGAGGCGGCGGGATCGCGCTTCGCGTCGGCGATGTACTGCCGCAGTCGGCCGTCCACCACGCGCTGACACCAGGACTCCTCCAGCCACGCGCTCTCGCCCTCAGCGATCACGCCCACGCCGGGCGCTTGGGCCACCTGGCGGAATACGCGCCGGCCATTGACGAATTCGGAGACGAAGACCACGTCCATCTGCAGGCGCTCGCGAAGCAGGCGCAGCACCTCGCCGATGGCCGCGTCCAATTCCGCGTCGGTCTGGTCGGAGGTGGCCACCAGCAACTCGGACACCCGCACTTCAAGCGAATCGGCACCAAAGTCCGTGGGAGCGAAGGGATTGCGCTTCATGTGAAGCGTTATAGCGACGATGCGCGTATCAAGGTGTATCGCCTCCAGCGCCCCCCGGGCGGCGCGGCGCGGCGTGCGCGATCAACCGGTCCACCAGCCCGAGCAACTGCCGCCGCTCGGCCACGCCCAGGCAGCCCATGATTTCGCGGTTGCGGCGGTCGATCAGGCGCAGCGCGCGCGCGTGCAGTGCACGCCCCGGGCGCGACAGGCGCAGCACCACGGCGCGCGCGTCGGTCTCGCTGGGCGCCTTGATCACACTGCCGCGCTCCACCAGCATCTGCGCGGCGCGGCTGGCCTGCGCCTTGTCCAGGTGGGCGTGCGCGGCCAGGTCGTTCACCGACAGCGGTTCGAAGGCGCCGATCGCGGCCAAGGCGCGCGCCTCGGCCACGCCCAGGCCCAATTCGCCCGCGTAGGCGGCGGCGGTCGCGGCGTCGGTGAGCTTGCCCAGGCGGTGCAGGCGCCAGCTCAGTTGCTGCTCCAGCGGCAGCGGCTTGGTGTCAGCGCTCATGCAAGGGCTCCTGTAGGCAGCGTTCGCGCGCCCGCTCGATCAGGGACAGGGCCTGCGCGGCGCTGTCCAGCCGGCCCAGCAGCGACAGGCTCAGCATGGCCAGCAGGAGGGGGGCCTGCTGTTCTCCCACCTCGCCCAGGGCGCGGCACAGCGCGGTGTAGCTCGTGTCGAGATCGGCATCGGTCATGCGGTGACTCCAGAGGATTGCAGGGCCGCGCGCAAGGGCGCGGTGTCCAGGCCGCGCCAACGGCCCATCACGTAGCCGTCGGGACGCACCAGCACCAGAGCGGGAGCGGCCTCGACAGGCAGACCATAGCGCCGCCAGGCCTGGCCGTGCGGGTCGGCTGCGGGGTGGATGGGTATGGCCCCCACGTCGCGCGGCAGGCCGCCCTCGGGCGGGCCGTTGAACACCAACGCCACGAAGCCACGACCGAAACGGCTGCTGAGGTGGAAGGCGTGGCCGTGCGCGTCGTGCAGCAGGGCCTCGGGTGCAGGGGCGCCGGGCCCGGCCTGCGCGCTCGCCCATTCACCAGACTCGCCCGCGTTGAGCGGCGAACCCAGGTACTGAATGGCCGAGGACTGGCGTGGGTTGATCAGTGGGCGAACGGTCTCGTCGTCCAGCGCGAGGCGCAGCGCGGCCTCGCGCATGAGGCGGAAAGCGAAGTCGGGCGGCGCCATGAACTCGGTGCTCTTGGCACCGTAGGCGATGTTCTCGCGCGTGGCGTGCACACGCTCCACGCTGTAGCTGTCGAGCAGTGCCTCGGGCGAAGCGCCACGCACCACGCGGGCCAGCTTCCAGGCCAGGTTGCCGGCGTCGTCCAGGCCCGAGTTGAGCCCGCGCACGCCGAAGATGGGCACCAGGTGGGCGGCGTCGCCCGCGAAGAACACACGACCGTGGCGGTAGCTCGGCAGCGTGAGGCACTTGGCGTTGTAGATCGAGATCCACAGCGGCTCCCAGGGCTCGGTCTCGCCGATCATCTCGAGGTGGCTGCGCACGCGTGGCAATACGTTCTCCGGCTTGACCGCCTCGGCTGGGTCTTCGTCGTCACGGATCTGATAGTCGATGCGCCAGACGTCGTCGGGCTGGCGGTGCATGAGGATGGTGGAGCCCGGGTTGGACGGCGGGTCGAACCAGGCCAGGCGCTCCACCGGGCGCTGCGTCTTCTGGCGGATGTCGACGATGACGTAGCGGCCCTCGTATTGCGTGCCCTCGAACTGCAGGCCCAGTTGCTCGCGCACGGTGCTGCGCCCACCGTCGCAGGCCAGGAGCCAGTCGGCGCGCACGCGCCGGTGGCCGCGCGGCGATTCGATGTCGACCAGCACGTCACGCTCGCGCGCCTGAACGCGCTGCACACGCTCGCCCCAGCGCACGGTCGTGCCATCGGCGCCCGCTTCGTCGATGGCGCGGTGCGCGTATTCCTCGACGTAGAACTGCTGGATGTTCACCATGGGCGCGAAGCGCTGCGTGGGCTCGCTGGGCATCTCGAAGCGCAGCACCTCGGTCTGGCGGAAATGGCTGCGCCCGGCGGTCCAGCCCAGGCCCTTGGCCACCAGCGGCGCGTCGGCGCCCACCCAGCCCAGGATCTCCTGCGAGCGGCGCGAGATGCAGATGGCGCGGCTGCCGGTGCAATAGCCCTCGTCGGCCTCGATCACCTGGCTGCGGATGCCCTGACGCGACAGCAGCGCGGCCAGCGTAAGGCCCACCGGGCCGCCACCGGCAATGAGCACCGGCACGTGTTCTTCGGTTGTCTGGTCCATGAATGGTTCACCTATTTAGTTGCGCGCGCAACTGTATCGCCTTCGCGACTCCACGCCACAACCACCCGTCGATAAGATGGTTTTCACACCAACAAAGGAGACAGCCATGCCGAACTTCAACACCCTGCGCATCGACCAGGACCCCGCGAACCCGCGCGTGGCGCGCCTGCTGCTCAACCGCCCCGAGCGGCTCAACGCCATCAACGACGACACCCCACGCGAGATCCGCGCGGCGGTGGAATGGGCCAACGCCAACGACGACGTGCATGTCATCCTGGTCGAGGGAGCGGGCAAGGGCTTCTGCGGCGGCTACGACCTTTCCCACTTTGGCGAGGGCGACATCGACCACCCCTGTCAGCAGGAACGCCACCCCTGGGACCCCCTGGACGACTATGCCTTCATGAAGCGCAACACCGAGGACTTCATGAGCCTGTGGCGCAGCCCCAAGCCCACCATCGCCAAGGTTCATGGCGCGGCCGTGGCCGGCGGCAGCGACATCGCCTTGTGCTGCGACCTGCTGGTGATGGCCGAGGACGCGCGCATCGGCTACATGCCCACGCGCGTGTGGGGCTGCCCCACCACGGCCATGTGGACCTACCGCCTGGGTCCCACGCGCGCCAAGCAGCTCATGTTCACCGGCGACCTGATCGATGGCCGCACCGCC
>NZ_MKSS01000170.1:0-13331 GCF_001897365.1 Hydrogenophaga sp. 70-12 | reverse complement strand
CTTCTTGTAGAGCGACTGGTTGATGGCGTAGGCGCCGATCACCACGCCCAGGGTGTAGCCGTCGGGCGCCGACTTGGCCACGGACTCGGTGCCGATGATGCTGTTGGCCCCGGGCTTGTTGTCCACCACGATGGTCTGGCCCAGGCGCGCCGACAGCTCCTTCATCACCTCGCGGGTCATGTCGTCGGTGTTGCCGCCGGGCGGGTACGGCACCACCACGCGCAGCGGCCGGTTGGGGTAGCCGGCGTCGGCCTGGGCGGCGGCGCCGGTGCAGGCCAGCGCGGCCGCCGCCAGCAGCAGGCAGCGGAAGCGCAACGGGATCGAGGCGGGGGGCATGGCTTGTCTCCTGTCGTTGTTCATGGGCACTGTCGCCGGGCCATTGTGGAAGCGCCCTCCCCCGCATGGATGGCGAAACAGGGGTTTTCTGATAACGTTTTGGAATCGCAGAACATCGCCGCCAAGGCTCGCCCCATGCAACTCAAGGACCTTCAGGCCTTCGCCCGCATCGCCGAGCACGGCAACCTGCACGCGGCGGCCGACGCCCTGGGCCTGACGCAGCCGGCGCTGTCCAAGTCCGTGCGCCGGCTGGAAACCGAACTGGGCGTGCGCCTGCTGGAGCGCCTGCCGCGCGGCGTGGCCCTCACGGCCGCCGGCCGCCTGCTGCACGAGCGCGGCCGCTCGCTCGCGCGGCTGGTCGACGACACGCGCGTGGAGATCGCCGACCTCAAGACCGGCCAGTCGGGGCAGTTGCGCGTGGGCGCGGTGCCCACCATCCTGGACACCAAGCTGGCGCCGGTGCTGGCGCAGCTACTGGGCGGCGACGACCCGCTGCGCTTTTTCGTCAGCGTGCAGCTCAGCGGCGGCCTGCTGCGCGCGCTTCAGGCCGGCGAGCTGGATTTCGCGCTCGCCGCCATCCCTGAGCCGGTGCCGGACGGGCTGTCCTGCCTGCCGCTGTGGCGGCAGGAAACGCATATCGTGGCGCGCAAGGGACACTGGCTGCTGCGCCGCCCCGGCACCCTGGACGACCTGCGCCAGCAGCCCTGGCTGCTGCCGCCGCGCGGCATCATGACGCGCACCTGGGTCGAGGCCCTGTTCGCGCAGGCCGGCCTGGACAAGCCGCGCCTGATGGTGGAGGCCGACGCCTCGCCCGGCCTGTTCGCCACGCTGATCCGCAAGACCGACCTGCTGAGCGCCATGACGGTGGACACGCTGGCCTCGCCCATGGGCGCGGGTCTGGCCACGGTGGCCTCGCCGCAGGGCCCCTGGGTCACGCCCCTGGGCCTGTTCTGGCGCCGCACGGCCTACTTCTCCAAGCCCATGGAGCGCTACCGCGACCACCTGCTGGCCACCCTGGCCGAGCCCGCACCCGCCTGAACGGGCGCGGCGGGCCGCAACGGGCGGCCGCCGGCCGGGCGGTGGTCAGGCGGCGCCCACCAGGTCCTTGATCTGCTGCAGCGCGCCGGGGTCGTCCATGGTGGTCAGGTCGCCCGGGTCGCGGCCTTCGCACACGGCCTGGATCGCACGGCGCAGCAGCTTGCCGCTGCGCGTCTTGGGCAGCAGCGAGACGAAACGCACCCGCGCCGGCCGCGCCACCGCGCCCAGCTGCGCGTCCACCAGCTTCATGATCTCGCCTTCCAGCCGGAGCTGGGCCTGGGCGTCGCCCAGCGCCGAGGCGTCCTTGGCCACCACGAAGGCCATGGCCACCTGGCCCTTGAGCGAATCGGCCACGCCCACCACCGCCACTTCGGCCACGTTGGCGTGGCTGGCGATGCTCTCCTCGATTTCGCGCGTGCCCAGGCGGTGGCCGGCGACGTTGATCACGTCGTCCGTGCGGCCCAGGATGTAGTAGTAGCCGTCCTGGTCGCGGATGCCCCAGTCGAAGGTCGAATAGACCAGCTGGCCCGGGATGCTCTTCCAGTAGGTGTTGACGAAGCGCGCGTCGTCGCGCCACACCGTCTGCATGAAGCCCGGCGGCGTGGGGCCTTCGATCACCACCACGCCTTTCTGATCGGCGCCGGTCAGCTCCTCGCCGGTGGACTCGTGCAGCAGCTTCACGCGGTAGCCGTACATGGGCACGCCCGGGCTGCCGAATTTGCTGGGCTGCTTCTCCACGCCGTTGGCCACGGTCAGGATCGGCCAGCCCGACTCGGTCTGCCAGTAGTTGTCGATGATGGGCACGCCCAGGCCGTCGGCGATCCAGCGCGCCGTGGGTTCGTCCAGCGGCTCGCCGGCCAGGAACAGCGCCTTGAGGCTGGAGAGGTCGTATTGCTTGAGGTAGGCCGGGTCCTGCTTCTTGAGCACGCGCACCGCGGTGGGCGCGCTGAACATCACCGTGACCTTGTACTTCTCGACCAGCTTCCACCAGATGCCGCCGTCGGGGCGGATCGGCAGGCCCTCGTACATGATGGTCGCCATGCCCGCGATCAGCGGCCCGTAGACGATGTAGCTGTGGCCCACCACCCAGCCGATGTCGCTGGTGGAGAAATAGGTCTCGCCCGGCTGGCCCAGGAAGATGTGCCGGATGCTGGCCGCCAGCGCCACCGCGTAGCCGCCCACGTCGCGCTGCACGCCCTTGGGCTTGCCCGTGGTGCCGCTGGTGTAGATGGTGTAGCTGATGTCCGTGGCGTCGAGCCAGGTGCAAGGCACCTGCGCGTTCAGGTGCTGTTCGCGCAGGGCGGCGTAGTCGTGGTCGCGCCCGGCCACCCGCTCCATGGGCGCCAGGCCACGGTCCACCAGCAGCACCGAGGCGGGCTTGTGCCGGGCCAGGGTGATGGCCTCGTCCAGCAGCGGCTTGTAGGGCACCACCTTGCCACCGCGCGAGCCGGCGTCGGCGCTGACGATGGCCACCGGCGTGGCGTCGTCGATGCGGCTGGCCAGCGAATGGCTGGCGAAGCCGCCAAACACCACCGAGTGGATGGCGCCGATGCGCGCGCAGGCCAGCATGGCGAAGGCGGCCTCGGGAATCATGGGCATGTAGATGAGCACGCGGTCGCCCGGCTTCACGCCCTGGGCGAGCAGCACGGCGGCCATGCGCTGCACCTCGGCGTGCAGCGCCTCGAAGCTGTAGATCCGCTCCACGTCGGTCTCGGTGGACACGAAGATCAACGCGTTCTGCTGCGCGCGGTCCTTCAGGTGCCGGTCCACCGCGTTGTGGCAGAGGTTGGTGCGGCCGCCCTCGAACCAGCGCGTGAACGGCGGCTTGTCGTTGTTGCAGACGCGGGTGAAGGGCGTGTGCCAGTCGATCAGGCGGGCCTGCTCGGCCCAGAAGCCCTCGGGGTCCTCGACCGAGCGGCGGTGGAAATCGGCGTATCCCATGCGTGTCTCCTGGTGCGGCCGGCCCCGGCTGGCGGCCGCTTCTGAATTCTTAATTATGGAGACCTGGCTTGCGTGGGGCTGACGGGACTAACCCGCGCTGCCCGGGCCCGCGCCTAACGTCCGCTTAATCCTGCGCCGTTCTGATGCCGGCCGTGATCACCGCCCCCGCCAGGACGTGCCATGGACGCCATCAACCAGTGGCTGATGCCGCTGTGGAACCTCTCCCCTTCCGCTCCCGCCGCGCTGGTGCTGCTCGCGCGCGTCGCCAGCCAGTACCTCCCCTTGATCGCCTTTCTCTCGGTCGCCGTCCTGCTCAGCCTGGGCGAGCCCTGGCGGCGCACCGCCTGGCAAATGCTGCTGGCCATGGGCGCCGCCTGGCTGATCGCCAGGGGCTTGCACAGCCTGTGGCCGCAGGCGCGCCCGGCGGCGCTGGGCATCGGCACCCAGTGGCTGGAGCATGGCAATTCGCCGGCCTTCCCCAGCCGCCACGCCACCGTCGGCCTGGCCTTCGGGTTCGCCGGCCTGCTGGCCGCGCCCCGGCGCGCGGTCGGCGCGCTCTGCCTGCTCGCCGGCCTGCTCATCGCCTGGAGCCGCGTGGCCCTGGGCGTTCACTTCCCCCTGGATGTCATCGCGGGCGCGGCCATTGCCGCGGCCTGCGCCCTGGCCATGCACCGGCTGTGGCCGTGGACGCCCGCCGGCAGCGCGCCGCCGCCTTCCCCGATTTCCGTTTCCACCGACGCCGCCATGCCCTACCCCCCTGCCCTTGAAGTCTCCGTCCTGATACCGGCCAAGAACGAGGCCGGCAACATCGGCCCCCTGGTGCGGGAAATCGCCGCCGCCCTGGGCGCCGACTACGCGTTCGAGGTGGTGCTGGTCGACGACGGCAGCACCGACCACACCGGTGCGGAATTCCTGGAGCAATGCCGCCAGCGGGGCGTGCGCGGCCAGCTGCTGCGCCACGCCCGCAGCTGCGGCCAAAGCACCGCGCTGGCCACGGGGGCGCAGCACGCGCAGGGGCGCTACCTCGTCACCATCGACGGGGACGGCCAGAACGACCCCGCCGACATCCCCGCCCTGATCGCCGAAGCGCGCCGGCTCAGCGCGGCCGGCCCCGACTTCTGCATCGCCGGCTACCGGCGCAACCGCCGGGACACGCGCTGGAAGCGCCTGCAGTCGCGCATCGCCAATGGCGTGCGCCGGCGCGTGCTGGACGATGGCGTGCCCGACACCGGCTGCGGCCTCAAGCTGATCCCGCGGCAGACCTGGCAACGCCTGCCGTATTTCGACCACATGCACCGTTTCCTGCCCGCGCTCGTGCAGCGCATCGACGGGCGGATCGCCGTGGTGCCGGTCAACCACCGCCCGCGGCGCACCGGCGTGTCCAAGTACACCGCCTGGAACCGGGTGTGGGTCGGTATCGTCGACATGCTGGGCGTGCGCTGGCTGATGCTGCGCAGCCAGCACCCCACCCTGTCGTCCAAAGAGGTCGTTGGCGAGCCCATGCCGTGAAGACCGAGCTCCGCTTCTTCGCCAAGCCGCTGCTGCTCACCGCCGCGCTCAGCCTGGCCTTCGTGGCGTTGCATGAGGGCTGGCTGGGCGCCTTCACGGAGAAGGAGCTGCTGCACGCGCTGTTCCTCTACCACTGGGGCATCGCCTGGCCAGCCTTCGTGGCCATCGGCGTTGTCTACACGGCCCTGGGCGGCCCGCGCCAGGTGCTGGCCTTCAGCAGCGGCTACCTGCTCGGGGGATGGCAGGGCGCGCTGGTCAGCACGCTCATCACCGGACTCGGCGCCCTGTTGACCATGGTCGTGGCGCGCTACGCCGCCGGCGACTGGCTGCGCCGCCAGTACCCGCGGCGGGTCGAGGCGCTGCGCCAGCTCATGGCCGAGGACACCTGGAAGTGGGTCTGCATCCTGCGCCTGCTGCCGGTGGGCAGCAACCTGGCCACCAACATCGTCGCCGGGCTGTCGGGGCTGGACCTTCGGCCCATCGTCGTGGGCAGCCTGCTGGGCTACCTGCCGCAGATGCTGCTGTTCGCCTACGCGGGCTCGGGCCTGGCCCTGCACAACAGCGCGCACCTGTGGATCAGCCTGGCCACGCTGGCCGCCTCCACGGCGCTGGGCGTCTACCTGTACCGCCACGGCTTCAGGCAGCGCCTGGAGCGCCTGCGCGGCGAGGCCCAGGCGCAATGACCCACGCCGAGCGCCCCGCCGACGGCGGATGGGCCTGGCCCGTCGCGTTCATCCTGCTGGCCGCGCTCGTCGTGCTGGCGGCCGGCATCGGCCTGCGCTCGCCCTGGCCGGCCGACGAGCCGCGCTTCGCGCAGATCGCGCGCGAGATGGTCGAGTCCGGCCAATGGCTGTTCCCGATGCGCGGCGGCGAGCCCTATCCCGACAAGCCGCCCGTCTTCATCTGGCTGGTGGCCCTGTTCTACCTGGCCACCGGCCAGCTGAAAGTGGCCTTCCTGCTGCCCAGCGCGCTGGCCGGGCTGGGCACCCTCTGGCTGGTGCACGACATCGGCCGCCGCCTCTGGGGACGCGACGTCGCCCGGTACGCGCTGCTCATTCTGCTGTTCACGCCCCAGTTCTTCATGCAGGCCAAATCGGCCCAGCTCGATGCGCTGGTGACGTTCTGGATCACCCTCGGTTGCTACGGCCTGCTGAGGCACTTTGTGCTGGGCCCGTCCTGGGGCTGGTACTGCGGGGCCTTCGCGGCCATGGCGCTGGGCATCATGACCAAGGGCGTGGGCTTCCTGCCGGCGCTCATGCTCATCCCCTTCGCGCTCTGGGGCTCGCGCACCGGCGCGGGGCCTTCGGGCAAGGTCTGGGGCGCCAGGAGCTGGCTGGGCCTGCTGGTGCTGCTGGGCACGCTGGCGCTGTGGCTGGGGCCCATGCTGTGGACGGTCGCGGCCTCCGGCAGCGACGCCCTGCGCGCCTACCGCGACAACATCCTGTTCCACCAGACCGCCGGCCGCTACGCCAACCCCTGGGGCCACATCAACGCCTGGCACTACCTGTTCACGGTGGCCATCCCTTCCGTCTGGCTGCCCTTGCTGGTGCTGATGCTCACGCAGTGGCGGCGCCTGGGCCGCCTGCTCAAGGAGGACAGCACCGCCCGCGTGCTTTTCACCTGGGCGCTGATGGTGCTGGTCTTCTTCTCGCTGAGCCGGGGCAAGCGGGTGGTCTACATCCTGCCGGCGCTGCCCATGCTCTGCCTGGTGGCGGGCGCGCTCTGGCGGCGGGCGCTGGACGACGGCGGCACGCGCACCTCGGCCCTGGCGCTGCGGGCGGTGGTGGTGCTGATGGGCCTGGGCCTGGCCGCGCTGGGCGCGGTGGCCTGGCTGCACCCCGCCCTGCTGGGGCCCAAGGTCGACGACTACGGCGACGTGCTGGCCGTCATCGCCCTGCCCGTGCTGGGCATGGGCGTGGGCGTGCTGGCCCTGGCCGCCGCCACCTGGCGCCGCGACGCGCTGGCCTCGCTGGCCGCCGTATCGCTGCTGTGCTGGTTCGCGCTGTCCTGCTGGGTCTGGCCCGCGATGGACGCCCACCGCACGCCCAAGGCCTTGATGCAAGCGCTCGAGCGCGCCGTGGACGCCCGGCACGAGGTCGGCCTGCTGCAGTTCAAGGAGCAGTTCCTGCTGTTCTCGCACCGGCCGCTGACCCATTTCAGCGTCCTGGCCCCGGTGGCCGAGCAAGAGCGCAACGCCTGGCGCTGGATGCAGGAGGACCCCAGCCGTGTCCTGCTGGTGCCCGATTCGCTGGACCTGGCCTGCTTCGACATGCACCGGCTGCGCGTGCTGGGCAATGCCCACCGGCAGGACTGGGGCCTGCTCGACGCCGGCGCCATGAAGCCCCGCTGCGAGCCCCCGCTCAAGGCCCTGCGCTACACCTGGCGCCCGCAGCGCCTGGACATCCTGGACTGAGCCCGCGCCGCCGGCCTGGCCCACCGGGCCAGGCGGCCCGCGCGCCAGTGCCCGACCGCGCGGGCCTTACTTGATCAGCCCCTGCACCGCCTTGAAGTCGGGGTGCTCGGCCGTGCGCAGCCACTCGAAGGCCACCATCTCGGTGGTCAGCAGTTCGGCCCCGGCACCGGCCAGGCGGTCGAAGGCGGCGTCGCGGTTGCGCTCGGTGCGCGAGCCGCAGGCGTCCGTCACAACCCAGACCTCGAACTCCTGCTCCAGCAGCTCCAGCGCGGTCTGCATGAGGCAGACGTGGGCCTCGCAGCCGGCGATGACGATGCTGGGCCGCTCGGCCTCGCGCGGCGTCTGGGCGCGTTCCTTCTGCAGGTGCTTGGGCAGGCTGCGCACGTTGCCGCCCTGCGGGCGCGCGGGCGGGCGCAGCCAGTCGGCCAGGCCGTCGGCCACGGCGCTGAAGTGCATCTTGGCCAGGGTGCGGCGGCACAGGGCGCGCAGCTCGGGCGGGTTGGGGCCCAGCTTGTCGGGGTTCTGCTCGGTGCCCCAGGCGGGCACGTCCAGGGTCTGGGCCATCTGCGCCAGGCGCAGGGCGTTGGCCAGCACCAGCGGGCCTTCGTGGATGGCGGGCATGAGGCGGGACTGGTAGTCCACCAGCACCAGTTGGGAGTCGTCGGCGTCGAGCAGCATGGCGAGCGGGAAAAGGGTCAATCGGCGAACAGATCGCGCTGCGGCAGGGTGCGGCCGGGCGCGGCGGGGTCGAAGCGCTCGACCAGGCGGTCCACGTACTGCGCGAACAGCGCCTCCGCGGCCTGGCCGAACAGCCGGATGCGGCCGGTGTGCTTGAGCAGCAGCAGCCCCATGCCGTGGGCGAACAGGGCGGCATTCTCGCGTGCCGCGGCGTCGGGCGGCAGGCCCAGGTCCTCCAGCGCGTGTTCGCAGGGGCGCAGGGCCTCCAGCAGGCGCTCGTTGAGCGCGCGGTCCAGCTCGTGCGTCAGGCCATGCGGGGCCAGGCCATTGACGAGGTAGAAGCCCAGGTCCAGGTCGCGCGGGTGGCTGGCGTAGAAGCCGAACCAGGCCTGGGCCTTGGCCGCCAGGGCCTGGCCCGGCTGGCCCTTGGGCGCGCGCGCGGCCTGCACCTCGGCCAGCAGGCGGTCCAGCGACTCGGCCAGGAGCGCGCCGTAGATGGCCTCCTTGCTGTCGAAGTAGCTGTAGAGCGCCCCGGCGGTATAGCCCGCCTCGCGCGCGATCTCGCGGATGCTGGCGCCCTCCACGCCCTTGTCGGCGAAGACGCGGCGCGCCGCGTCCAGCACATGGGCCCGCCGCGTGTCCGACATGGCCAGCTGCCGCTGCTGGCGCAGCTCCAGCTGGCGCTGGGCCTCGGCCTGGTCGGCCGCGCTGGGCAAGGGACGAAGCTCGTCGAGGTGCACGTTCATGGCGCGCAGTGTAGCGAGGGAGGCGAACTTAGTTTTATTTCATGAACTCTTGTCAAAGAATTGAACACTGTTTAATCTTTTGATCGTCACTACCAAAATTCAACGGCAACAACGGCCCCCGAACAGGAGACAAATGCATGAACACCATGCCCCCCCCGCCAGCCCTGATGACCGGCGCCGACTACCGCGAGTCGCTGCGGCGCTACCGCCCTCGGGTGAGCGTGGACGGGCGCTGGGTGGACAGCGTGGCCGACGACCCGGCGCTGCGGCCCGGCATCAACGCCGTGGCCCTGACCTACGACTTCGCCCACCAGCCGAAGTACGCGCCGCTGATGACGGCCACGCAGCCCACCAGCGGGCGCACGGTGAACCGCATGACCCACCTGTCCACCAGCGCCGGCGACCTGCTGAACAAGCTGGAGGCGGTGCGGCTGATCTGCCAGGAAACCGGTTGCGCCCAGCGTTACCTCACCCACGACGCGCTGCACGCCATCGCCCAGCTCAGCGCCCGGCTGGACGACGCCAGCGGCGGGCGCGAACGTGGCGACCGCTTCCTGGCCTACCTGCACCGCGTGCAGGACCAGGACCTGACCCTGGGCGTGGCCATGACCGACGCCAAGGGCGACCGCAGCCGCCGCCCGCACCAGCAGGCCAACGCCGACACCTATGTGCACATCGTCGAGCGCAACGCCAAGGGCATCGTCATCAGCGGCACCAAGGCCATCGTCACGGGCGCGCCCTATATGCACGAACTGCTGGTCATGCCCTGCCGCAACATGGGCGAGGCCGACGCCGACTTCGCCGTCTGCTGCGCCGTGCCGGTGGACGCCGAAGGCCTGACCATCGTGGCCCGGCCCGCGGGCCGCCCCGGCGAACGGCTGGAGCACGGCGACGCCCTCTTCTCGCGCCGCTTCGGCCAGAGCACCGGCGTGTGCCTGTTCGATCGCGTCTTCGTGCCCTGGGAGCGCGTGTTCCTGGCTGGCGAGTGGGAACACTCCGGCCACCTCACCTACAGCTACGCCACCCACCACCGCCAGACCTGCATCGCCGCGCGCGCCGGCTTCGGCGACCTGCTGATCGGCGCCGGCGCGCTGATGTGCGAGGCCAACGGCTTCGACCCGGGTGCCGAAAGCCACCTGCGCGAACAGATGGTGGAGCTGATCACCATCGTGGAAGGCTTCTACGCCTGCGGCGTGGCGGCCAGCGTCTACGGACGGCGCGACGAACACGCCGAGGTCTTCATGCCCGACCCGGTGTTCGCCAACATCGGCAAGCTGCTGCTGGCCACCAAGATCTACGACATGCACCGCCTCGCGCACACCGTGAGCGGCGGCCTCATCGTCACCCTGCCCGGCCCCGACGAGGACCACAACCCCGAGACGGCGGGCCGGCTATCCGACGTGCTGCGCGCCAGCCCGGACGTGCCCTACGAGCAGCGCATCCAGGCCGCGCGCTTCATCGAAGACCTCACCGCCGGCTACCAGGGCGGCTGGTACAGCGTCATCAGCCTGCACGGCGGCGGCTCGCCGGCCGCCATGAAACAGGAAATCTGGCGCCACTACCCGGTGGGCGACAAGGTCGACCTGGTGGAGCGCCTGCTCGAGCGCGGCCTGAGCGCCGATCCGGCGCGCGCCATCACGCGCAACCGCCAGCCCGGCCGCTGCTGCGACAGCGGCTGCACCCAACCCGGCCAGCCCATGATGGTGAGCTTGCCAACGAATACCAAAGCAACAAAATCGGCCTGAATCAAGCAGTTACAAGGCTTTTTTCAGTTGACGGGAGAGGTGGCAGCCACTACCCTCCACGCCCATGCGCCGCTGGCTCCCCTTCCTCCTCCTTGGCTGTTCGGCCGTGGCACAGGCCGCGCCGCCCAGCGGGAGCTGGGAAAACATGGAGTCCATGCTCGCCGACAAGGGCTTCATCAGCCGCCTGGGCGAGCAGGTGCAGCAAGCCGGCACCACCGCCGGCCAGCAGGCCTCCAGCCTGGTGATCAACGCCCTGGCCTTCCTGGGCGTGCCCTACAAATGGGGCGGCAACTCCTTCGACACCGGCTTCGACTGCAGCGGCTTCGTGCGCGCCGTGTACGAGCAGTCCATGGGCAAGCTGCTGCCGCGCCGCTCCGACGAGCAGGCCGCCGCCACCCAGCCCATCGAGCGCAGCGAGCTGCAACCCGGCGACCTGGTGTTCTTCAACACCCTGCGCCGCTCCTTCAGCCACGTGGGCATCTACATCGGCGACGGCAAGTTCGTTCACTCGCCCCGCGCCGGCGCCCAGGTGCGGGTGGAGGACATGCGCGTGGCCTACTGGAACAAGCGCTTCAATGGCGCCCGCCGCGTGCCCGAAGGCGCCGGCCCCAGCCAGCCTTGAGACCGTCGCGGGCCGCGGAGCGCTGAGGCGGGCGCCGCCCCCGCGTGGCCTCAGGGAGCGGCGGGGAAGTCCAGCGCCAGGCCGAGGCGCTCGCCCCGGCGCACGCGGCCGATGGCGTGCCGCATCCGCACCCGGTAGTGGCCCCGGCCGCCCTGGAACGGGCGCTGGTCCGTGACGATGATGGCCGCGTCGCCCAGCCGCAGCGGCAGCACCAGCGGGCGCGACTGCATGCGCGGGCGCTGCTCGGTCATCACGAAGTCGCCGCCCTCGAAGTCCTGGCCGGGTTGCGACAGCAGCACGACGAGCCGCAGCGGGAACGCGGCGTCGCCCACCGGGCCCGGGTGCAGCAGCAGCTCGTCGCCGGCCCCGAGCCGGCTGAGGCAGCACGGCCACCGCACCGGCCCCGCCCGCCGCGGGTCCAACAGACGGCCGTCCAGCGCCGCCGGGTAGCGGCCATCGAGCCCCAAGGTCTCGTTCCACCGGTTGGCGATGCCCGCCAGGGGCCGGTAGAGCGCCGCGCGCCAGGCCGCCAGCGGCGCCGGCAGCGGCCCGTCGACGCCCAGCGCCTCGCCGCGCCCCAGGCCCAGGGCGGCCAGCGGCACGCGGGCGGTGGCCGAGGCGGCGAAGCGCCGCGCCAGGCCGCGCGCCGCCTCGCCGCCCAGCCAGCCGGGCAGCAGGGCGTGGCCCTCGCTGTCCAGCTGCGCCGCGAGGGAGGCCCAGTCGAGGTGCTCGACCGCCGCGTCGACGGGCGCGTCGATGGACACCGTGGCGCTCGGCCCCATCACGCCAGGGCCTCGCGGCGCAGCAGCTCGCGCTTGCGGTCCACGCCCCAGCGGTAGCCGGCCAGGTCGCCATCGCACCGCACCACGCGGTGGCAGGGAATGGCCACGGCCAGGCGGTTCGCGCCGCAGGCCTGCGCCACGGCGCGCACCGCCCGGGGCGAGCCGATGCGCTCGGCGATCTCCGCGTAGCTCGCGGTCGTGCCCGGCGGGATCTCGCGCAGGGCGCGCCAGACGCGCTCCTGGAAGGCCGTGCCCTGCACGTCCAATGGCAGCCGCAGGCCGATCGCGGGCGCTTCGATGAAGCCCACGACCTCGGCGATCCAGCGCTCGAAGGCGGCGTCGCCACCGATGAGCCGGGCCCGGGGGAACTGGTCCTGCAGCTCGCGCACCAGCGCCTCCGGGTCGTCGCCCAGCAGGATGGCGCAGATGCCGCGCTGGCTCTGGGCCACCAGGATCGCGCCCAGCGAGCACTGCCCCACCGCGAATCGGATCTGCGCCCCGGCGCCACCGGCCCGGTAGTCGCGCGCCCGCATGCCCAGCAACTGGTCGGCGGCCTCGTAGAAGCGGCTGTTGGAGTTGAAGCCCGCGCCGTAGATGGCGTCGGTGATGGACGCCTTGGGCGCGGCCAGTTCCTCGCGCAGCCGGCGGGCGCGGTAGGCCGAGCCATAGGCCTTGGGCGTCAAGCCCGTCTCGGCCTTGAACAGGCGGTGGAAGTGGAAGGGGCTCATGCCGAGCTCGGCCGCCAGGCCGTCCAGCGAGGGCGGCGTCTGCGCGGCCTCGATGAGCCGGCAGGCGCGCGCCACCCGCTCGGCCCGCGCGGCCGCCGCGCGGGTCTGGTCGCCCTGGGCGCGGCGGCTGGGTCGGTAGCCCGCCGCCTCGGCGGCGTCGGCCGAATCGAAGAAGGCCACGTTCTCGCGCCGGGGCCGCCGCGCCGCCGAGCTGGGCGGACCGTACACGCCGGTGGTGCGCACGGCATAGACGAAGTGCCCGTCGGCGGCGGCTTCCCGGGCCTGCACCGCGGCCCAGCGCTCGTCCTCGGTGCGGTAGGCGACGGTGATGCTGGCGTTCATGTTCATCCTGCCCGGCGGAACGTGAGGTTGATGCGCTGCGGGCCCAGCACGGCGTGGGACCCGTCCTTGAGCGGTGACACGCCGTGGAAGCGCAGGCGATCGGCGCCGCCCCAGACCACCACGTCCCCGTGCCGCAGCGGCAACTTGAGCGTCGGATCGGTGCGCGCCTGGCCGCCCCACAGAAACGTGGCCGGCAGGCCCAGCGAGACCGACACGATGGGCGCTGTGTCGTCGCGCTCATCGCGGTCCTGATGCAGCGACAGCCGCGCGCCGGGCGCGTAGCGGTTGATCAGGCAGGCGTCGGGCGCGAAGCCCTCGAAGCCCGCCGCGGCTGCCGCTTCGTGGGCCAAGCCGGCGAAGGCGGGCGGCATGGCCGGCCAGGGCCTGCCGCGCTCGGGATCGATGGCGCTGTACCGGTAACCCCGGCGGTCGCTGGTCCAGCCCAGCTCGC